>JAAZDF010000038.1 GCA_012512905.1 Clostridium sp. | reverse complement strand
TATATCATCTTTTGGAGATATTTTCTCATCGTTTATAAGAATGTACTCATTATTTGAGCTTGATTGTATACCAGTTTGAACTGTAATTCTTTTATCATTTATACTTATAGCTTCTGCTCCCGCAAATCTCAACTCATTAACGAGATATATAAGTTCTTTGTGAGTTAGTTCATCATCTGTTCCTAGAGACTCCACAGGTTTTATAATAATTTCTACCCCATCCCCTGATATGTCATCAAATCCTATTATTTCCCTAAGTTTTATATTCTTTAACTCAAGTTCTTCTAATTCATCAAGTTTTTTATCTAACTCTTTTTTAAGTTCATTATTTAAATCTTTTAAATCATTATTATCTTTTTTTAAAGCTTGGTAATCTTCATTTAATTTTTCAATTTCAGTTTCTTTTTCTAAAATAAGTTTTTCATATTTGTCTTTTTCATTGAAACTAAACTGTTTGAAAAAATATCCTGCAAAAAACCCTACAATTAGTACAAGAGAAATAATAATTACTTTTTTAAGTTTATTTCCCATATTAATTCTCCTTATTTTTTGTCTTGTTATTTAATGAATATAACTGGATTGTCTGGGACAGATACATCTATATATCCAGATTCATTTTCAAGTAAACCTTCTTCTATAATATTTATTGACTTATTTAATTTACTTTTAAGAGAATCCCTATATCCAAGTCTTATTTCAAGATTATTATACTTGGATGTTATATTTTCCATGTTAGTCATATTTATTGTATCTATTTTTATATCACTTATATTTCTTTTTTGTAAATCTCTAAATTCCGCTAAAAAAACTCTCTTTTCTTCTTGATCTTTATAAATATTTTCTCCAACACTAGGAAGCTCCACATCATCTATTAATGTGCATCCATCTTCAATTTGGTTTGCTCCTATTTCAAGTAGAGTTCCGTCTTCTGTTAATAAACTTATAATTCCATTTTGTATATAATTAATTTCTGGTTTTTTCTCTTGTATATTTATAATTATTTCACTTGGAAATTTTCTTTTTATTTTTATTTGGCTAAAATATTCCTGATAAGATAAAATTTCTTTAATTTCACTGCTTCTAAAAAGAAAAATATTATTACCTTTAATAGCTTTAATTTCATCATCTATAAGCTGGATTGGAATTTTTTCCATTCCGATTACTTCTATATTATCTATTATAAAATATGGACTTTTAATCATAAACGTAACTATAACTGTAACTAATAATATTAAAAGAGCGATTCTTCTTCTTCTTTTTCTTCTTTTCTTTTTTAATTTCAATCTATTTTGAATGTCTACAACAGTAGTCATATAATCACGCCTCACTAATTATCTTTTGGTTTTTGCCTGGATATATTTAATAAAACTCCAACTGCTGCAAGATTAACTATAAGAGAAGTTCCACCTGCACTTATAAAAGGTAAAGTAACGCCTGTTACAGGAAATGCTCCTATAACTACTGCTATATTGATTAATGACTGAAAAGCAAATACAGCTGTAATACCTGCGGCAAGTAATCTTCCGAAATTATCTCTTGCATCAATAGATATTCTCATGCCCTTATAAACAAGGGTAATAAGTAATATTATTACTAGCATGCCACCTAAAAAACCAAGTTCTTCAACAATTACTGCAAAAATAAAATCATTGTGAGCCTCTGGAAGCCAAAAAGCTTTTAATCTTGACATTGCAAGTCCTCTTCCAAAAATACCACCACTACTTAAGGCATATAGTGATTGTACAAGTTGGTGTCCTGAACCTCTTGGATCTTCAAAAGGTTTCAAAAAGCTTGTTACCCTAATAAGTCTATAAGGTTTTTTTAATATGGCAAAAGTAAATGCAGCTCCACCTAAAATTATAGGTATAAATGACTGAAGATATGATGCTCCTGATAAAAATATCATCACCATTGATGTAAGCCCTATTATAGCACCTACACTTAAGTTACTTTGTATTATAACAATAATACCAGCTAATATACCTGTTGTGAAAAACACTTTAACAACAGGTCCCCACGGCTTTTTTCTATGCATATATATCCTTTTTAATATATTTGCATTGAAAACTACAACCATAAACTTTGCAATTTCTGATGGCTGAAACGAAAACATAGGTAAATGTATCCATCTTCTTGCATTTTTTATTGGATCATATCTTAAAACTAATAAGTTAAGACCTATAGTTAAAATTAAAAGAAGTGTTGATAATTGCCTTGTATAATTATGATAATCTATATTACTTATAACAAAAATCATAAGGAATATTCCTATTAATGCAAACAAACCTTGTTTATATACATCTTTGTATGCAGATTTTCCAAGAGCTATATTTTCGTAGCTTGTTGCACTATAAACCATTAAAAGTCCTATTATAACTAAAGCAATTGTAGTTGCTATGAGAGTGAAATCTGCCTCTACTAAGCTATAGTTTTTTTTTCTTTTTGGTTTTTTTCTGTTTGCATTATGCTTTTGCTTAGACTTATTTTTTGCAGATGTCATGGAATCCTCCCTTTAAAATAAGTGGTCTTTATAGCTTTTTCTTTAAATAGCTATGTTTTAAGTCTATATACTAGACAATCAAATATAAACTATAAGCAATTATAACTGCTATAAAAGTTATGCTAGCAAATACAAAGACTATTTTGTTTTCCTTCCAACCTATAGCTTCAAAATGATGATGTATAGGTGCCATTTTAAATACTCTTTTTCCAGTTTTCTTAAAATATGCCACTTGTATAATGACAGAAAGAGTTTCTATTACATAAATAATTCCAACAAATATAAGTGTTATCTCCATCTTGTTAAGTAGTGCCAATATAGCAATAACAGATCCAAGCGCGAGTGAACCAGTGTCACCCATGAATATCTTAGCTGGAAATTTGTTAAAACTTAAAAATCCTATTAAAGCTCCTATTAAACTTATAACAAATATAGAAATTTCTGTAGTTCCTAGATCTATGCTAATTAGCAGGAAAAATATTAATACAATAATAGATACTGTAGATGAAAGTCCATCTATTCCATCTGTTAGGTTTACAGCATTCGTTACTGCTGCAAAAAATATAACCACAAATGGTATATAAAACACGTTAAGCTCTAAATCTATATTAAAAATAGGTAACCTAATAGAGCTAAGGTCAAAATTATTATAAAGAATAAAACTTATAACTATACTAACTATTATTAGTAAAGCCATCTTAACTTTTGCACTAAGCCCATCGGCTGATTCTTTCTTCACAATTAAAAAATCATCTAAAAAGCCTATAAAAGCAAAAGAAACCATGACAAAAACTATTAAAACTACAGTCAAATTAAATTTTGATACAAAAAGACTAACTATAGCTGAGGCTAGAATAAACATTATTCCACCCATGCTCGGAATTCCTTGCTTTTTTAAATGGCTTTCTGGCCCATCAAGCCTTACATTTTGTCCAAATTTAAAATCAGTTAATATTCTTATTAAAAACGGTCCCAAAATTATAGTAAAAACTAATGCTAAAAGAAAAGCAATATAAAGGTCTTTCATTATTTGCCTCCAAACTCTTCGAGAAGAGGCATAAATCTTTCAAAATACATCCCTCTTGATGCTTTTACTAAAATAACATCATCTTTTTTTAACATATCAGATAACTTACTTGAAGCTTCTTCAAATGTTCTGAATCCATAAAAGCATCCGCTTTCTTTTATAAAACCGTCTTCCATTTCTTTGGAATATTCACCTATTGCTACTAGTATATCAATGCCTTTATCCTTAGCATATCTCGCAACTTCTCTATGATAATTTGCAGAATCTTCTCCCAGCTCTTTCATAGTACCAAGTATTGCAACTTTTCTTTCTCTATAAGTGCTTAAATAATCTATAGCTGCTTTCATAGACTGAGGGTTTGCATTGTAGCAATCATTTATAACATAAATATTTTTGAGCCCTATAATATCCATCCTCATATCACTTTTTGAAACTTTTATTTCATCTAATGATTCTATATCAATTCCAAGCTTACTAGCCACTATTATCGATAAAAGTGTATTCAAAGCATTATGTCTTCCTGGCATATTAATTTTTATTTCATTATTAAAAGAGTTGGTAGTAAAAATAGTTTCCTCTTTTAATGTTTTAACATTTTCAAGTATATAATCCCCTTTTTCAAAGCCACCAGAGAGAACTTTAAAATCTTTTTCTTTAAGAGAATTTAGATACTGATCGTCTCCATTTACAACTAATAAATTATTTTCATTGAAATAATTCGTTATCTCCATTTTAGCTTTAAATATATTTTCTTTTGTTTTTAAATGCTCAATATGTGATAACCCTATATTTGTTATGATTGCTATCTCTGGTTTAGCAGTTCTTGCTAAAACATCAATTTCGCCTCTTTGACTCATACCCATCTCTAAAACTGCAAAATCATAAGTGTCGTCAAGTTTAAATATCATAAGGGGTAAACCTATTTCGTTATTAAAGTTCCCCATAGTTTTAAAAACCTTGTATTTTGTTTCTAAAATAGAAGCTAAGATATCTTTAGTTGATGTTTTACCTGTTGATCCAGTAATAGCAATAACTCTAGTTTTTAAAGTACTTCTATAATATTCAGCTAAAGTTAATATTGCATTTCTTGTACTTTCTACAAGTAAAACCGCTTTTCCTTTTGGAATATCTTTACCTGGTGTTTTTTCTAAAAGACAAACACTGGCTCCTTCAGTGAAAGCCTCACTATAAAGGTCGTTCCCATCAACTCTTTCTCCTTTTAAACCTATATATAATGAATTTTCTTTTATTTCTCTTGTATCGATGGATACAAAATTAAATAAAGCATTTTCATTTCCTATTATTTCGGCATTAAGCAGCCTATAAATATCTTTAACTATAATATTATTCATATTCTCACCTTTTCTTCTTATTAATTGTCTTATCATAATAGGATATACTAAATTGATGAAAAGATAAATAAGAATTTCTATTTAATCTTCTATATCCATTTTATCTAATTCTAGTAAAATTTCCTTTCCTATAGGTGCGGCTACTGTATTACCATAGATAAACTCTATAGGTGTATCTACTATTACAGCAACTGTATATTTAGGATTGCTATAAGGTGCTCCACCTATGAAACTAGCTATAAAATCTGTATCTGAATATGCCTTTGTTTCAGGGTCAACTTTTTGAGCTGTTCCTGTTTTACCGAAAATTTCAAGATCCTCTGTATAAGCACCACTCAGTTCATTCTGACTAACTGCCTCATTTAGCATAAATAAAACCTTTGCAGCATTTTCTTTATCTATTATTTCTTTTTCTTCTTTACTGTATAATTCTTTTCTTGTAACAATATTTCCTTTACTATCTTTTAAAACAGCCTCTTTTCCTAAATGAAGACTCTTATAAACACCTTTATTAACAATGACATTTAAAGCGCTAAGAATCTGCACTGGTGTTACCGTGTTACTTTGCCCTATTGAAATAGAAGCTAAATCAATGTTTCTCATATTATCTGGGTTCATTAATATTCCTGAAGCCTCTCCTGGAAGATCAATTCCTGTTTTTTCTCCAAGATTAAATTTATGAATATATTCATCTAAATTTTCTTTTCCAATTTTAAGTCCTATATCAACCACGGATGCATTGCAAGAATTAACCATAACATCTGATAAAAATTGATGCTTATGCTTTTTATTTAAAGCACATCTAATTGGAATTCCATCAACAAGGGTATATCCCTCGCAGTAAAATTCAGATTCCATATTAACTGTATTATTCTGAAGACCCGTTGCTATTGTTATAATCTTAAAAGTAGAACCCGGTTCATAAGCATCATTTACTGCTCTGTTTCTTGTGATTTTATTGTACTCATCCTGAGTAAGACCTTCTCCAGGATTATTAGGATTAAAATCCGGCAAATTCACAAGTCCAAGAATTTCTCCTGTATTTGGATTTGAAACCAAAATAGTCACGCCCAAAGCCTCATGTTTTTCCATGGCTTCAGCCGCAACATTTTCAATTAAATATTGGACTTTTTCATCAATTGTTAAAACTAAATCTGAGCCATTTACTGGGTCAGTTTTCAGTGCATCCTTATATGGGAGTTCCCTATTTAATCTATCAATCTCAGTAATTTTAACACCATCTACTCCACGTAGCTCTTCATCATAATAATTTTCAAGGCCAAGTACACCCTCACTATCTATATTCACAGATCCGAGAGAATGCGCTAAGAAGTTATCATTAGGATAATGTCTTATATTGTCATATCCTACAATTAAAAAATTTACATTTTCTTTTTCCATAAACTCATATATTTTATCACTAGCATCTTTACTTATTTTTCTTTTAATTATTACTCCGTTATTTTCTTTAGTTAGTTTTAAATTTACTTCATCTTTATCCATATCTAATATTTCAGCAATTTGATCACTATAATAGTTTGCAGTTTTTTCTTTTCTCTCAAGGGTTTTTCTAAAAGTTTCAAGATCTGCATCTACTCTATAAGATTCAGTGCTTGAGGCTAATATACTTCCATTTCTATCTAATATATCTCCTCTTTTTGCTGGAATTGTAATTTCTCGAGCTATTTGTGCAAGGGCCTTGTCATATATCTTATCTTTCGCTATTACAGAAACAAAAAATAGCCTTCCTATAAGTCCAATAAAACAAACAACTATTATAAAGGTAACACCGAAAAATCTTCCCTTTTTCTCCATATAGCACCTCCTGAATTAATAAATGTAAAACTATCTGAAAGCTTTAAAACTTAAAAAAGACATTGCTTTCTCAATTAAATTATTAGTCTCTGCTATTTCTTCAATATCTTTAAAGTTGTTTTTATTTAAATCTAGTTTTAAATATTCATCATTATCCAACTGAACTAAATTTAATTTTTCAGATTCATTTACCATTTCATTTAATGAAGATGCATTTATAAGCTTAGATTTCATATCTTCATTTTGATTTTTTAATATTCTAGTTTCATTTTGAAGATTAAGATACTCATTTTGCAGTGTATATATATTGGAACTTCTATAAATAGTAAAAAAACAAATAATTGCAAGCAAAAATAGAGTTAAAATAGTGTTAACTCTTACTTTATTATTTGTACGTATTTTTTGTCTTCTATATTGATTTTTAGACTCTTGAAGCTTTTGCAACTCTTCAAGATTACGCTTTGGAGTTTTGGGAGTTTTTTTAGTTTCTGGATTTACAACTACATTTCCTGAAATATACTTCCTTTCATTTTTTAGTGCCATCATCATACACCTCTTTTTATCTTATTTAATTTTTAAGCATATACTTTTTATCCCTCTTTATATTTTTTCCAAAACTCTAAGTTTTGCACTTCTAGACCGCGGGTTTATTTTAAGTTCTTCCTCGCTTGGTCCTATAGGTTTTTTAGTTAATATCTTAATAATTGGCTTCTTCCCACAAACACATGGAAGTGCTTTTGGACACTCGCATGGATCTGAAAGCTTTTTATAAGTATGCTTAACTATCCTATCTTCAAGTGAATGAAACGTTATCATAGCCAGTCTTCCCCCTGGTTTTAACACATCCACTGAATCTTTAATTGTATCTTTTAATATTTCAAGTTCTTTATTTACTTCTATTCTTATTGCTTGAAATGTTCTTTTTGCTGGATGAGGTCCTGTTCTTCTAAATCTTGCAGGTATAGCTTTTTTTATAATGTCAACTAATTCAAAAGTGGTTTTTATTTTTGAAACTTCCCTTTCATTTACAATAAAACTTGCTATTCTTTTAGCAAATCTTTCCTCTCCATAATCTCTTATTACTTCTCCAAGTTCTTTCTCACTATAATTATTAACTACTTCGTATGCACTCAGGTCACCTTGTCTATCCATTCTCATATCAAGGGGTGCATCTTTCATATAAGAAAAACCTCTTTCTCCTGTATCAAGCTGATATGAAGAAACTCCAAGGTCCATCATTATTCCATCTACTGACTCTATTCCAATTTCTTTTAAAACTTCTTTTATGTTTGAAAAATTGTTATGTGAAAGATGTACATTTTTATAATCTTTAAGTATTGTTTTTGCATTTGTTAAAGCATCTAAATCTTGATCTATTCCAATTAGTAATCCATTTTCTAATTTTTTTAAAATTTCTTTTGTGTGACCTGCGCCGCCAAGCGTTCCATCAACATAAATTCCATCTTCTTTAATGTTTAGCGACTCTATCGTTTCTTCAAGTAACACAGAAACATGTTTAAATTCCATATACCCACCTAAATCCCAAGTTCATTCATTTGTTCTGCTATCTCGTCCATGTTATTTTCACTGTCATTGTACTCTTCCCATTTTTCCTTAGACCAAATTTCTACTTTATCTATCATTCCAACACTAACTACTTCAGTTTTTATATTTGCATACTCCATTAATGATTTTGGTATCAAAGCTCTACCAGACTTGTCTGGATTTATTTCAGTGGCTCCTGAGTAGAAAAACCTAACAAATGCTCTTGCATTTTTATTTGTCATAGGTAGGGATTTTAGTTTTTCTTCAAAAACTTTCCACTCACTTTCTGGATAAATGTATAGGCAACCATCAAGACCTTTAGAAATAATAACTGCTTCTCCTAAGCTCTCTCTTAGCTTGCTAGGTATAATTATTCTGTTTTTACTATCAACATTATGATTAAATTCACCCATTAACATTTTATCCACCACCTTCTACCACTTTCTACCACTTATAACTATATTCTACACAAAATAAGAATACCCTTCAATAGCTTAAAGGGTATTCTTCATCAAATCTTCTTTATTTAATCATTATATTTATTTTCTATAAACACTATCATGATAAAAATTAACTTTTAAAAACTTTAAAGGCTATGATATATCACCTTTAAATCTGAAAATTCTTAAATTATTTACATTTTAAAATGTATAATTATTAACTTGTTAATAATTTGTAAATTATGTTAAATTAAACACTATTTTATTATTATTTTACTTGCGCTCTTCTTATTAAACATATTATCATATACTTTCTCTATATCTAGTATATCTATATTCTTTATTTCTTCCATATACATGTTAAGATCTTTTTCACCTACAAGGAATCTTGTGAGTATGTTTGTAATGCTGGAAGTAGAGTTAAATATATTAACAAAAGATCCTGTTTTGGATTTCTTTATTCTTTCTAATTCTCTAGCTAACCCATTAAAAAAGCTTGTATTATTTTTCATAGAGAAAATATAATTTTCAATCACTGATATTGTATGTTCTGGATCCATAGATTCTCCTCCGAAAAGTATTTCAGAGTGATCATTTTCCACAGTAATACTTTGTGAAAAACTATCATTTATTTCTCCAGATTTAAGTTTATCTTCATAAAATGAAGAGCTTTCTGAAAAAATTAAACTCGTCATTAAACTTGCCGCAATACTTTCTCTTAAAAGATTCTCTCCCTGCACATTATATTTGAATGCATAAATGTAGTTTGGAACATTTAGATTCATATCTAAATTTATATTTTTTTTGTAGGATTCTTCTTTTTCATTATAACTTTTCTTGACTAAATTTATATCTTTTTTTGCTGGAGTTTTT
The DNA here is from genome assembly GCA_012512905.1 of Clostridium sp. GTDB lineage: Bacteria > Bacillota > Clostridia > Clostridiales > Clostridiaceae > JAAZDF01. The sequence goes on along the minus strand of JAAZDF010000038.1, from coordinate 10,225 downwards.
TCCTTAATAATATTTTCTATAAGATTTAGATCAAGGTCTCCTGATATAACAAGTAGCATGTTGCTTGGGTTATAAAATGCATTATAGCAATCTAAAAGATCTTCCTTAGTTAAAGAGTTTATTGATTCAACGCTTCCTGCTACGTCTTCTCTTATTGGATTTTCTTTATAAAGTGCTTTCATAGTTTCTATATACCCTTGAAATCCAGGATTGTCATCATACATCCTAATTTCTTCAGTTATTATTCCTTTTTCTTTTGCTACATTTTCATCTGTTAAGTGAGGAGTAAATACCATATCCATTAATAGTTTTAAATTATCATAAAAATTTTCTGTAGTTTCAAAATAATATGATGTTTGACTACTACTTGTAAAAGCATTAACTGAAGCTCCAAGTTTAGAAAATTCATTAAATACATTTATTTCAGATGGCATTTCGAACATTTTATGTTCTAAAAAATGAGCTATTCCTTCAGGATATTTTTTAAAACTTTCTCCTCCATTAATAGAAAACTCTACATCTTTACCACCAAACTTTGAAGTGAGCATAGCCACAGAATTAGAAAAATCTTTTTTTGGAATATAGTGCACTGAAAGTCCATTAACATTAAACTCATATATTTTCTCTTGTACTGAATTTATTTCTTTAATTTTCAATTTCTAATTCCTCCTCAACAAGGTAATGAGTGCTTACATGTGATATCTTTTTTGCCACATTAATTATCTCATCTTTTGTAACTTTTTTTATTCCATCTATAACATCATCTACACTAAGATTAACTCCATAAATTTTGAGAGAAATTAAATAGTTGATAGTTCTAAACATTGAATCCTCCATAGCTTTTATGGAGTTTATAATTTTAGTTTTTGCTATTTCTATATCATTTTCAGTAAAATCACCATTTTGCATTTCTTTGATATTTTTATCTATTAGTTTATTAACTTTGTCAAAATTTTTAGATTCTACGCCACTTAAAACAGTCATAATTCCTTTAAACTTATCATAGCTTGAAAATATATAATAACAAAGCGAATTTTTTTCTCTTATATCATTAAATAGCTTTGAATGAGGTCCACCACCGAAGATAGAATTAAATACAGAAAAGGCAAAATAATCTTTATCGAAAACTGTAGTTTTTGTATCATACAAAGAAGATATTTTTCCTTGACTTATTTTCATATATTCTTTAACTTCTTTTCTCTCAAAATTAAAGATACTGCTCGGAGTTTTTATATTAGCCCTAATAACATCTTTATTTTTAGCTTGTTTTACTTTTTCTAGCTTTTTTATTAATTTTTCTTTGTCATCAATATTTCCTGCTGCATATATAAATATCTCTCTAAAAGTAAGTTCTTTATATATCTCAACTAAAAAATCATTGTCTATTTTTTCCAGATCTTCAAGTGTTCCATATTCAGGCACTTTATATTCATCATTCATTCCATTTTCTATAAGCCTTGTCAAAGAATACCTTGTTTTATCATCATATTTTGAGCTTATTTCTCTTTTATGGTTTTCTATTTCTTGGTTAACTATACTTTCTTCAAACCTTCCGTTGACTAAATTTGGGTTATATATAATATCATTTAGCAAATATATAGCCTTTCCCCAAAGATCTTCTTCGTAAAGAGTATAGTCTTTATGGATAAAACTCACGAAAAAACTAATAAAAAGTTTATCGCCCCTTTTACTTATATCCATAATCATATTTGCACCATACATATCTTGAAGATAAGTACTTATTTTTGAAGAAGAACTAAAAGTTTTACTTCCTCTTTTTAAAACATTTAAAAGAACATTATAGCCAGTAACTTTATTATCTAGCTCTACTGGTATTACAATACTTAAAATATTATTTTTAAATTTGTCTGTTTTTAGTATTTCAATATTGTTCATTTTTCCCTCCTAAAATTTAAAATCATCGACTGAGTTTAAATATTCCTCAACTTGAGGCAATATTAAAGCTATTGTTTCTTTGTTGAAAGGTGATTTTAAATTACTTTCTTTTACAAGCTCCAAGAACGGTTTGCTTCCACCCATTCTGCATAAGTCTAAATAATCATTAAAAGTATTTTCTCTATCTTCTCTTGATTTTATGAAAAACTGAAGAGCAAGTACTTGAGCAAGAGTGTAATCTATATAATAGAATGGATCTGTAAATATATGAATCTGCTTAAAGAAAAATCCTCCATTTTCATAAAACTCATTGTTTTCGTAGTCTCTGTGCGGTAAATATTTCCTTTCTATTTCTCTCCACTTTAATTTTCTTTCTTTTGGACTAAGCTCTGGGTTTTCATAAATAAAATGCTGAAACTCATCCACTAAGACTCCATATGGAAGAAAAAGTATTGTACTTTGGAGATGGGAAAACTTATATTTTTCTGCATCTTCTTTGAAAAATAAGTCCATCCATGGCCATGTTAAAAACTCCATTGACATAGAATGTATCTCACAAGCCTCTAGAGTCGGAAAATTATACTCTGGAACTTTATAGCTTTTTGATTCATATACCTGAAAAGCATGGCCTGCTTCATGAGTCAAAACATCTATGTCACCAGATGTTCCATTGAAATTCGAAAATATAAATGGTGCCTTATATTTCGGTATGAATGTGCAGTAACCACCTGATTGCTTTCCTTTTTTAGATTTAAGATCTAGAAGATCTTTATCTAGCATAAAGGTAAAAAACTCAGCCGTTTCAGGAGAAAGCTCATTATACATTTTCTGTGCATTTTTAAGTATAAAGTCATAATCGCCTTTTGGAGAAGCATTACCTGATAAAAACTCTAAATTTTCATCATAATATTTAAAGTTTTGAAGATCCAGTCTTCTTTTTTGTCTTTCTCTTAAGCTAGTTGCTAAAGGAACTATGTTTTCATAAATTGACTCTCTGTACATTTTTACGTCTTTAGGACCATATTCTGTTCTTAAAAGTTTATCATATGCCATTTGAACATAGTTTTTATACCCTAGCTTTAGTGCCATTTTATGACGTAGTTTAACAAGTTCATCATATATTCTGTCAAACTCACTCTCATTAACCTCAAAGAAGCCACTATAGGCTTCCCAGGCAGCTTTTCTTACATCTCTGTCTTGATGCTCCATGAATGGGGTTAGCTCTGAGAGGGTCCTTTTAGAGCCCTTAAAGTCTATATCGGCTGAAGCTAAAAGTTTCGAGTATTCACTTATTAGCTTATTTTCTTCTTTTAAGTCCGAAACTATTTTTTCATCAAAAGATTTTATAGTTAACTCAGCAAGGTTTAAAAAATGAGCTCCATACTTTTCTTTTATAGAGTTTTTAAATTTACTGTTAAGGATTGCTTTATAAAAGCTAACAATAAGATTTTCATATTCAGGCATAATTTGATCTATATGACTATTTTCATTATTATAATAAGAATTCTTAGTATCTATACTGTGTCTTATTGAAGCCAGATTAATCATTGTGTCATTATAATTTCTAAGATCTAAAAACTCATCAAAGCTTTTTAAAAAATCTTTTTGATTTTCAGTCTTTTCCATTTCTTTAATTATTTTATTAGCTTTTTTCTTTAACTCCTCAATATCGATTCTTTTATACTCATAATCCTTAAACTTCATTTCTTTCCTCCTAGTAATTATCTATTATTATTTCTTCATCTAAAAAGTCGATATTATAATTTTCTTCAATATAAACTATAATATCATTTAAAGTTTTTTCAACAATATTTTTTGAATTTGAAACTGTTGACACTCCTAGTCCTATATTTTTATGATTGTCATTACTTTCTATTTCGCTAATTGATATATTATACTTATTTTTTAATTTGTTTTTTATGCTCATTGTAATACTTCTTTTTTCTTTTAAACTATTAACATATGAGACTCTTATATTGTAAAATCCAATTCCTACAACCATATCAAAACCTCCTAAACAAGTTTTCCTATAGGGCTTCAGTATAAATATTCATTCTTTTTAAAGGGGAATTTATCTTGAAATACTCTTTATTGTCTTTCAAATACTTGATTACATAAAATGCAAAAAATATATCCAGGATTATAACTATAATCCCTGTATATAAGAGCATAGTTTCATTTGGAATAATATTTCCTGTTAGTAAAGGCATTACAAACGCAATTAAATTATTAAACATATGAGCCATAATAGAATATTTTATGTTGCCAGTTTTTTGGTATATAAAACAAATCAAAAAACCTATAATTGCAGTTGGTATAAATGTTTTACTATGCAAGACACCAAAAAATAGTGACGATAATATCATAGCTGGAAGAGTTTTAATGCTTTTATTGAGCAAATTAAAAAGTACCCCTCTAAAAACAAGTTCTTCAACAATTGGAGCCATAACAACTATTACTAGAAAAAATATAGCTATTTTAACTGGATCTTCGTATATTTCAAGATTACTAGTAAGATTTGGGCTATCAAGATACCTATCCACTAGTGAACTATCAATAAGGTTTAAAATTTGTATGTATATCACAGATGATAAGTTTAAGATAAAAAACGGTGAAATTAAAAGAAGCGGCTTTAGCTTATCTTCTTTCGGATTATAATGAATTTTTTTCCTATCTACTTTTGAAAGGGGAACTCTAACTATTAAAATATAAAGAATTATATAAAATAATATATTAACTAAATTTATATATACCGAATTTGTTATATTTTCTGAAATATATGCTCCAGAAACCCCTGCTATTATATAAAAAATTAAAAATAGCATAAAAAATCTAATAACCGTTAACCTTTTAAAATAAGTATCCATATACTTTACTGCCTCCTATTTCAATTATATTAACTTTTTACTCTTATAAAAAAGATTTTTGCGAAATAATTTATTTATTAAAATTTTTTTATATTGTCATAAAGCTCCCTTAAATAACTTAAGAGAGCTCTATAAAAAACATATTTCACTTATATTTTTCTATTATACATTAAATCTAAAATTGCATATATCTCCATCTTTTATAATATAATCCTTACCTTCTATCCTAAATACTCCTCTTTCTCTAGCTTTAGCCTCAGAGCCTGATTCAATTAAATCATCGTAGGACATGACCTCAGCTCTAATAAATCCTCTTTCTATATCAGAATGAATTTTACCTGCAGCAATGGGAGCTTTTGTTCCTTCTTTTATAGTCCAAGCCCTAACTTCTTTTGGCCCTGCGGTTATAAAACTAATAAGTCCAAGAAGTCTATAACTTTCCTTTATAAGTTTGTCAAGCCCAGGCTCTACAATTCCATATTCTTTAAGCATCTCTTCTTTCTCATCATCTTCTAATCCTGAAAGTTCTTCTTCAAGCCTTCCACTTATAGTTACAATGCCAGCTTTTTCTGTTTCTACATATTCTCTAACTAGTTTCACAAGATCATTTTCAGTATTATTTACTACATCATCTTCTGAAACATTAAGAGCATATAAAACATCTTTACTAGTTAAGAGAAAAAGTCCTTTTATAAACTCTTTTTCTTCTTCTGACTTTTCAAGACTCCTTACTGGATGTCCTGCTTCAAGATGTTCTTTAACTTTTATCAAAGTATCATATTCAAAGATTGCTTCTTTATCTCCTGTTCTTTTTACTCTTTCAGTTTTTTCAATTCTTTTTTCAAGAGTCTCTAAGTCGGAAAGTATTAATTCAACATTAATTGTTTCTATGTCACGTATAGGATCAACAGTCCCATCCACGTGGACAATATTTTCATCTTTAAAACATCTTACAACATGAACAATAGCCTCAACTTCTCTTATATGAGATAAAAACTTATTTCCAAGCCCTTCTCCTTTAGATGCACCTTTTACAAGGCCTGCAATATCATAAAACTCTACTGTTGTAGGTATTATCTTTTGAGAATCATATATTTTTTTTATTTTATTAAGCCTCTCATCGGGTAGGCTTACAACTCCAACATTTGGCTCGATAGTAGCAAAAGGATAATTAGCAGCTTCTATTTCTGCTTTAGTTATGGCATTAAATAATGTGCTTTTGCCCACATTAGGTAGTCCAACAATTCCTAATTTCATTTTGTCTCCTCACTTTTTAAAACATCTCTTAAATTATACAGACATCTAGGTTAAAATTCAAGAAAGTTTTAAATACTTTAATTAACAACTACCATAGTATACCAAAAAACGAAAAAAGTCCCTTTTTTATAAAAGGGACTTTCTCATTATTTTTTATTACTTTAAATTAATTATTTTAAAGTAGCGTTAAGTATCCATAAAGCTTTATCATAATAAGTTTCAAAACCTATCATTAAGTCAGCTGTAGGCTCATCGCCTTCATCTGCAGCTAAGTCTCTAACTTCTACTGATAAATCACGAAGATATTTAAAGTCATCTCTTACTATTTTAGCAAAATCTAATCCATCTCCGAAAGATTCGTCTTTTTCTTCTATTTTAGCTATTTCTAGAGCACCTTTTAAACTTCCAACAGGTTTCATATCAATTTGTAACATTCTTTCTGCAACCTCATCAAGGTCCTCAGTTACTTGATCATAGTATTCCTCAAAAGCTACGTGGAATCTATTAAATTGTTTACCAGTTACATACCAGTGTACGTTATGTAATTTTGTGTACATCACTGTAAGGTCTGCAACATATTGATTTAATTTTGTTTCTAAATTTGTCATTAATTAATACCTCCGTAAAATAGTTTTTCATTGTTTTGTACTTTGTAATCATTATATCTTTGTACATATTATAATATACAGCATAATAAAAAACTCTTTCTATATATTCTGTAAACAAACTGTTAATAAACCTACAGCGCCTCTCTTACTTCATGGCTTATAGAGTTTTTTTCCTGGTCTGATTTTAATATTAAAGATGATATTTCATTTTTTAATTCTATTTGAGATAGATTTAAATTTTTCCTTGGTAAATTAATAAATACATTAAAGGCTGCACCTTCAATTGCAGCATGAAGCATCATGGCTGAAACTGCACCGTCCGATATAGCATTTTTATTTCCATATTTTACTGCAAGCTTTAAAGGTTCATAAAGCTTGAATGCTTCAGTTGCAATATCATATGGTACCCTAAGTGTTTCTTTTTTAAAAAACTCTATTTCTTTTTTTCTTTTTTCTTTTTCTTCCAATGTTTCTTTAGGCATTTTAAAAGCTTTTAAGTAAGAGCTATAAGAATAAGCATCTGCTTCCATTAAATCTATTGCCTTAAGTCTCGCTTCTTTTGCCTGGTCTCTTGCACCTTTAAGCTGTTTTATAACCTCTGGGCTATAATCTTTTGAGCATTTATGTCCTATAGTTAAATTTAATACCATTGCTAAAAGAGATGAGGCTAGCGAAAACGACAAGGCAGAGGCAGCTCCTCCACCAGGGGTTGGTTTTTTTGATTCCAAAGCTTTTGTAAATTCTGATACAGTTAATTTTTTTAACATTATCTACTCCTATTTATAAGTTATTATAATCTAAGTCTTTAAGTATATTAGCTACTTTTTCAATTTCTTTATACATAATCTTATCTTCCCTAATAAAGTCAACTTTTTCTCTCACCTTATTATATATCTTTTTTGTTCCTGCTCCAAGACAAGGATCTTTTCTAAAATCAATTGCCTGAACCGCTGTAAAAACTTCTATAGCTAAAACTTTTTCAGTATTAAAAACTACTTCTCTAAGTTTCCTTGCAGCAAAATTTCCCATAGATACATGATCTTCTTGATTTGCAGATGATGGTATAGAATCTACAGAAGCTGGATGAGATAGAACTTTATTTTCTGAAACTAAAGATGCAGCTGTATACTGAGGAATCATAAATCCTGAGTTTAAACCACCTATTGGAGCTAAAAAAGCTGGGAAATCATTTAGCTGATAATTTACAAGCCTCTCTATTCTTCTTTCAGATATATTTGCAAGCTCACTTAAAGCTATAGCCAAATAATCAAAGACTAAAGCCATAGGTTCACCGTGAAAATTACCACATGAATAGATTTCATTTTCATTTAATACTATAGGATTATCTGTTACAGCATTCATTTCTATAAGTACTTTTTCTAAGGCAAAATCAAGAGTATCTTTTACAGCTCCATGAACCTGGGGAATACATCTTAAGGAATAAGCGTCCTGGACTCTTATTTCATTTTGATGGGTTAAGAGGCTGGATCCCTCAACTAGTTTTAAAATCTCCCCCGCAACTTCAATTTGACCTTTATGACCACGAACTTTATGAAGTCTTAAGTCGAATGCAGTCTTAACCCCCCTTAAGGCTTCAAGAGAGAGGGCTCCACTGACGTTTGATAGTTTGTATACATTTATACCATCATAAAGTGCGAGTGCTCCAATGCTCGTTAAAGCCTGGGTACCATTGATAAGGGCAAGTCCTTCTTTTTCAAGAAGTTCAACTTCTTTAAGACCTGTAATCTTTAGAGCCTCTTTGGAAGTAATTTTTTCACCTTTAAAAAAGCATTCTCCTTCCCCTATTAAAGAAAGAGCCATATGAGCGAGTGGAGCAAGATCCCCAGATGCCCCAAGAGAACCTTTTTCAGGTATAAAAGGAGTTATTCCTTTATTTAAAAAATCTACCATTAGCTCTATTACAGAAAGTCTAATGCCCGAGTATCCTCTCGCAAGAGCATTTATCCTAAGAAGCATAAGTCCTCTTACTTCTTCCTCTTTCATTGGACTTCCTACACCACATGCATGAGATATAATTAAATTTCTTTGCAAAGTTTTTAATTTATCTCTGTTTATTTTCACCTCTGAAAATTTCCCAAAACCTGTATTTACACCATATACAGGAGTATCTTTCTGAGCAGCTTTTTCTAAAAATTCTCTTGATTTTTTTATTCTTTTTTTTGTACTTTCACTTAAACTTATTTTTTCACTGAATCTTGAAACTAATATAAATTCTTCAAGACTAAGCTTTCCATCTTCTATAATAATCATGACATTCCCCTTTTATATAAAATAAAGCTAATATCAAAATTAATAGTTTTCAACTTATTAATCCATAATATTAGCTTTAAAAGATTTTTATTTCTTTTTTATATCTTCTTTAGTTTCAATTTCTTCAAGTCCCAGTTCTTCTAACTGATCTCCAGAAACTTTAGAAGGAGCTTCTGTCATTGGATCAAATGCATTTTGATTTTTAGGAAAAGCAATAACATCTTTGATATTATCTGTGCCAGCTAAAAACATTACAATTCTATCCATACCAAAAGCTAGCCCACCATGTGGAGGTGGTCCAAATGTAAATGCTTCAAGTAAGAAACCAAATCTTTCCCAGGCTTCTTCTTCAGTAAATCCTAAAAGTGAAAACATTTTTTCTTGTAGAATAGTATCATGAATTCTAATACTTCCTCCACCTAGTTCTTCACCGTTTAATACCATATCATACGCTTTTGCTCTTACATTTAACGGTTCTTTTTCTAAAAGATGTAAGTCTTCTTCCATAGGTGCTGTAAATGGATGATGAAGGGCAACATATCTATCATTTTCCTCGTCTTTCTCAAGAAGTGGAAATTCCGTTACCCAAAGAAAGTTAAATTCTTCCTTATCTTCTAAAAGACCTAAATCTTTCGCTATATGAACTCTTAAAGCTCCAAGAGATGCAAATACAACATCATCTTTATCAGCTACAATTAAAATTAAATCACCTTTTTTTGCATCCATAGCTGAAATTATTTCATCTACTTTATCGTCTCCTAGAAATTTAGCAATAGGACACTTAATTTCATCTTCTTTAATCTGTATGTAAGCAAGACCTTTTGCTTTATAAGTTTTTGCATATTTCTCTAGTCTATCAATTTTCTTACGGCCAAATTCTCCGCCGCCTTTAACGTTAATAGCACGCACAGATCCACCGTCTTCAATAGCTCCACTAAAAACTTTGAAATCTGAGTCTTTAACAAGACTTGAAATATCATTAAGTTCCATATTAAATCTTAAATCAGGTTTGTCTGATCCAAATCTTTCCATGGCCTCTTTGTAAGTAAGTCTTTTAAAAGGAATTTGTAAGTCTACATTTTTTACATCTTTAAATAATTTCTTTATTAGTCTTTCATTTAAGTCAAGTACATCTTCTTTGTCTATAAAGCTCATTTCAAGATCTATTTGTGTAAATTCAGGCTGCCTATTCGCTCTTAAATCCTCATCTCTAAAACATTTTGTAATTTGGAAATATTTATCAAATCCAGAAACCATAAGAAGCTGCTTGAAAAGTTGTGGTGATTGTGGAAGAGCATAAACACTTCCAGGATAATTTCTTGATGG
>JAAZDF010000037.1 GCA_012512905.1 Clostridium sp. | reverse complement strand
GTGTCGTCATACCTGTCCATTAAGTAATTTAAAAATACCAAAGACTTACTATATTCTTTTATAAAAACTAAATATTTACCCATACTTAGGAAATATAAAAACATAGTATCTTCATTTACTATTCCTACAAAGCTTGCATATAGGTTAGATATAGCAGTATCTATTTCTTCAGATTTATTTTTATATATATAATAATCTATCAGCTGGGCTCTTGCCATAAATATTTCAAATTTAAGATCATGCTCAATGCAAGATCTTAGTAGTGAATCAAATTCTTTTTCATAGTCCCTGGAATAAAACCTGCCTGATAAGTTTTTAATTTGATCTCTTGCTTCTTCTACTGTTGTTTTGTTTAAACTTTCTACATCAATGTTAAGTCTTTTGGAAACAATATCTAATAGCTCATCATCCGGCTCTATTTTGCCGTTTTCAATATTGCTCATTTTTGATACTGATATATCTTTTTCACATAGATCTTTAAGAGTCATACCTTTACTTATTCTTAATTTCCTTATTTTCTCACCTATAGATAAGATTTGCATGTTTTATTCACCTCCTGATAACTGATTTTTCTTTTCGACTGCTAAATCCAAATATTTATAACCATAGTATTCCTTATCTCTTTTGATAAAATGATTGGAAATAATCATCAAAATTTCATATTCTTCCTTTATTAATTTTTTATACCTTGCTATATTAAGAGCTAAAATTAAATTTCTATATGCTTCTTTTTGATTGTCATATATTTCATTTACATAATATTTTAATTTAAATAATTTGATTGTATTTTCAAAATCTTCCTCAACTATCATTTCATCTATTTGATTTATCAATTCAAGACTTAAATCTTTTTTACTGGTTTTAGCCAAACAAAATGCCCTTTTAATTTGAAGTGCAATTAAATCATCTTTTAATTTAGTTTCAAAGAAAGGAAGAATTTTTGTAAAGTGCTTTAGTGCTTCTTTATAATCTTCAAGGTCAAAATATAGTATTCCTAAATTGTATTCCATTTCTATTTTTTCGCGTTCTTTATCGTGTTCTTTTATAAGATCAAGAGACATCTCAGAATATTTAAGTGCCTTGTCAACATCCCCGCTTTTTTCAAATTCTTCGGACATAATAGTAAGTCTCTTACTATATGTGATTTTATCTTCTAAAAATTCAATCTTTTCTTTAGCTAAAAGCATATATCTTGTCGATTTTTTTGTGTCGCCTTTTTTTCTATAAAGTACTGCTAGGTTGTAGTATATTTTTGATAATAAAAATTCATCAGTTATCTCTCCTGTTGAAAATAAAGATTCCGATTTATGAAAGTAGCTTATTGCCATAGGAAGAGATTCCTTACTAGAAAAGGTCTTAGCTATAAGAATAAAATTTTTAATTGGAGCTACTATATAGTTATTTTTTGAATATATAACATTGCATTCAAATATATAATCAAAAGCTTGCTCAAAATTTCCACTATCAATTTCATACAAAGCTTTTAAATATAAGTTTTTCGCCTTTGATATTTCTAAATCATATTTATCGATGTACTTACTGGATTTATCTATATATTCTTTAGCTTTCGATAAATTTTTATGAGCTAAATTTACTTCAGCCATATTTCTATAATATCTACATATTTCCTCAGCTTGAGATCTTTCTGTCTCCATCAAATAATTTATTGGCATATCAAGAAATTCTGAAATATAGCTTAGTAAATCCATCGATGGATTAGATTTACCTGATTCTACAAGGCTTATTTGCCCTGGTGTAACCTTATCTCCTGCTAAATCTTTTAATGTCAGATTTAGTTCAGTACGTCTTTTTTTTATTTTCTCCCCAAGGGTTAAAACTTCCATAAGATCAGCTCCTTTAGCTTTTATTATATCATATTATCTAATTAAAACTTCTCTAGAATATTATATTATATATTAAATTAAGTCTAAAGCTTTTTTTGCTAATTCATCTGCCCTATCGTTAAATTTATCCCCACTGTGCCCTTTTACTTTTATAAAATTTACAGACAATTTCTCACTAATTTCTTTATAAAATTCGTGATAAGATTTTGTAAGCTTGTTATTTCTTTTCCATGTACCAAGAGCCCAAGATTCAATTCCTTGATAGTCAAAATAAAGATTCAGTTTTTTGTAGTTTTTCTCTAGTGCATATTTCATAGCATTAATAGCGCCATAGACTTCTCCAGAAACATTTCTCATAGAACTAAACTCATTTTTTATATCTTTCGAGAAATTGTCTATTTCAACACCATTTTCTACTACTACTCCCCCATAAGAATACCTCTTATCCACAATGTTATAGCTTCCATCCACATATATATCTATTGTTTTTTTCGATTGTTCTTTTATACCATTTTCATTTAGAGTAAATATATTGTTTTCATCTACTTCACCTTCTATTTCTAGGGATCTTAAAAAATCATCCGCGTCATTAATAGAGTTAAAGCTTTTATAAATTACTCCCTTAGCTCCTTTTACTTCTTTTTCAGCATCTTCCCAGTTAAATAAAATTAAAGCTCTATTTGTATTTCCATTTTTTATTGCATAATATTTTCTCATCATATATCCTCCAAGAAAAGGAGCTTTTTAAAAAAGCTCCTTTTAGTATTTAAATTTATTTATAAATCTCTTTTTACTACTCTTTTATACTATCTGGAGTAAAAACAGCCGGTTCTTCTTTTTCAACAACTTTAATCTCCGGAGTTAAGTAATACTCGTCGTTTAAATAAGATGGATTTTTATTGTCTAAAGAATTATCTACAAACTCATATGCTTGACTTAAGTTTTTCCCTGGAGTGAAGCCTATAATCATGTCTATATTATCTCTAACTTGTTTTAAAATATTAAGGTCCCCTTGCCAGTTTTTAACAATTATCGGCAGTGGTATTTTTCTAAGTATATGATCTGCTCCAAATAAAACTATATAAAGATCATCTAGTCTACCAATTATAGGGAATTTTTTAGGTATTATATCAATTGGCAGCAATGGATAACCAAAAGTAAATCCTATCAAGATTTTATCTCTTCTCGCTACTCTCTTATCTTTTAAAAGCCTAAATGCTAAAGCATATAAGTCAGGTAAAATAAGTGCATAATCAGCAATATTTCTTTTATCAAAAGGAACTTTCCTATATATAGTGTTTCTAAATCCTGTATAAGAATCTTCTGTTCTTTCTAGCAAGCCAAGTTTTCTATTAAATTCTCTAATTCTTTTTTCTTCTTTTTCTCTTTTAATTCTTTCTTCTTCAATCTTATCTTTATTTCTTTCTTTTTCCATTGCATCTAGGTCAGCTTCAATTGACTTAATTTTTAAAGTAAGTAGACCCTTATCCATTGTAAATTCATCAACAATTAAATGGACATGAGGAACTTCACTTAAGATTGTTTCAATATTAACTGATATATTTTTATTTTCTTTACTATAATAAACTCCCATTTCTTCAGCTTTTTTAGCTGCAGTTTTTGATGCTAAGTTTAATATAAATTTAGGTATACCTATTTTAAGCACCCTGACTTTTTCTATTTTTAAAGTCATGATATTGTTTATTACACTCACAATTTTAACTCGCGCTAAAAACGGAATTGTTACACCTTTTTTATAGCTACCTTTAATTTCTATATAATTATCTTCCAAAATGATAGTGCTAACCTCTAGCTCTGGGACTTTTGGCTCCACTAATGTTTTTAAATCAAATAATATATCTTCTGCACTTAAAGTAGTCGTTACAGATGTTACTCTCATTATATACACTCCTTTATTATATTTCCCCTATTAAATTATCAATTTTTAATATTATACTTATTATACCTAATATTAATAACAATTAGTCCTAATAACTAAGTGTTATCAGTATTTTAACATTTTCCAAAGGCTTATAGGTTTTTTTTCCTTTTTGCTAATCTTACAAGCGGCCAGGTGGATAAAAGTCCTCCTATAAGTCCTCCTATATGTCCAAAGTTATCTATAATATTTCTTCCTGCAAATCCTATAACTAAGTTAATACCAATAATCATTAAAATATTATATAAAAGTCCTTTGTTTATATTTTCGTTCCCTAATAAAGACAAAACAACTAAGGCACCTAATAACCCAAAAATCGCTCCAGATGCTCCAACAGATACTGAAGGATTAAAACTATAAGATAAAAAGCTTGAAGTAAATGCAGAAAAGAAATAAATTATAAGAAAAGATTTTTTTCCAAGAACTTTTTCTATAAGTCCACCTATATTGAAAAGAGCATACATATTAAAGAATACATGTATCAAATTTCCATGTAAAAAAGCCGATGTTATTAATCTATATACTTGTCCTTGGCTAATAAGTTCATTAACTTTTGCACCGAAAAAGATTAAAATCCATATATCTATATTAAAACTTCTTGAAAAAAATGCTGTTAAAAGGTATATTAAAATATTTATAACTATAATACTAGAGGTTATAGGCATGGTTTTAAGTCTTTCTTTTAAACTTAGCTTTTTTGCTTTCTTCTTAACTTTATCGGCAAATATATTTTCACCTATCTCATCTTGAAATAAAGCTTCTCCGTTTTCAAATAATATTATCTCTGAATAATTATTTAAACCATAGTCATTAAATCTATATCCCTGATTTGCCATTATTATATTAATAAGATAAAAGTTTATATTGTTTTTTAATGAATGATTTTTAAACGATTCTATTTGAGATAGTTCCTCTCCCTCTTTTGAAAAAATCACAACTAGATATCCGTTTTTTATTTCTTTATATAGATAAAAATCTAAATCTTTTAAGTAGCTATCATATGACTCTAAATTAAAGCCTTTCGTATCAATAAAATTATCCAACAGGTCATTCACTTGCTTGTTAATAGATATCCCTCCCTAATAAGTTTTTTGTTTATTAATAATGTCTCTATTCTACACTAAAAAATTGAACTTTTTATTAAAAACAAAAAAATTAAAGGCAGATTATCATCTCCACCTTTAATTAAATAATTTAAAGATTTTACTCTTTAAAAATATATATTTCTAATCCATATTTTCTTCAAGCATATCAAGAAGTTCATTAAATCTTCTTACAGTTGCTTCAAGGGGCATTTTACTTGTCATATCCACTCCTGCCTCTTTTAAAGTCTCTACAGGATAGTTACTTCCTCCAGTTTTAAGAAAATCGATATACTTTTCTACAACTTTCTCATCATCACTTTCTAAAATCATCTCTGCGAAAGCACTTGCTGCAGCGTATCCTGTTGCATACTGATAAACATAAAAATCTCTGTAGAAATGAGGTATCCTAGCCCATTCCATTTCAATCTCTTTATCAATAACAATCTCTTCTCCAAAATATTTTTTGTTTAGCTCCATCCAAATATTATTTAGATTTTCTGCAGTTAATGGAGTCCCTTCAATTAAAGAATCGTGAGTGATTTTTTCAAATTCAGCAAACATGAGTTGTCTAAATACTGTTGTACGTATTTGCTCAAGCTCTTGATTAATTAAATAAAGTTTTTTCTTTTTGTCTTCTTCATTTTCAATTTGATAATGGATTAATAGTTTTTCATTTGTAGTAGATGCAACTTCAGCTACAAATAAAGTATAATCTCCATATATATATGGCTGAGTTTTTCTTGAATAATATGAATGAATAGAGTGTCCCATCTCATGAACTAAAGTTGATACATCTCTTAAATCCTTATGATAGTTTAGTAAAATATAAGGCATAGTATCATAGGAACCTGAAGAATAAGCACCACTGCTTTTTCCTTTATTCTCGTAAATATCAACCCATCTATTTTCTATTCCTTCTCTAAATATATTAAGGTATTCTTCTCCAAGAGGTTTTAGTCCTTTAAGAGAAAGCTCAACTGCCTCATCAAATTCAATTTCTTCTTCTTCTATATCTATAACCGGAACATACAGATCATACATATGGATTTCATCAAGGCCAAGAAGTCTTTTCTTAATATCTACATATCTGTGAAGAGAACTTACTCCCTCTGAAATAGTTTCAAGACTATTTTCATATACTTCAACAGGAATATTATTTGGTGCAAGTGAGGCTTCTATTGGTGAGCTATATCCTCTAAGCTTTGAATTTAAATTGAAAGTTTTTATACTAGAAGTCAAAGTTTGACTTAGTGTATTTTCAAAAGATTTATAGGTTTTAAATAACTCCATAAAGGCATTTTCCCTAAGAACTCTGTCCTTTGATTGGATAAATAGTCCATAACTTCCTTCTGTTAATGTGTGAAGTTTTCCATCTTTATCTTCTACATCATTAAATTTCATATCTGCATTTGTTAGCATTCCAAATACTCTACTCGGAGCTCCAAGAGACTCTGAAAGTGATGCTAGTAGTTCTTCTTTTTCTTTACTCAAAACATGGTCTTTATCTTTTACAATTGATTCTATATAAAATCTATAAAGTTTTAAGTCCTCATCCTTTAAGTAACTTTCTATAGTTTCGTCATCTAAAGCAAGAAGCTCTGGAGTAAAATAGCTTATCATTGCAAAGTACTCACTTGCATAGCTTTGTATTTGCGAAAGTATCCCTTGCTGCTTTTGATTTGTTGTGTCTTCATCACTTTTCATATTTGCAAAAACATATAGTTTTTCAAGAATTCTAGTATAAGTTTCAAAATCCTCGAAAAAGGAAATTAAAGATTCTTTCTCATTTAATTTATCCTTGTAATTTTCTAATACAACAGCTTCTTTTTTAAGTTTTTTTAGTTCTTTTTCAAACCCATCATTAGATGAGTAGATTTTTTCAATATCCCATTTAAATTTACTATCAATTTCTTCTCTTTTTAGTATTTTAGTGCTCAAAATAGCCTCCTATAATTAAGTTTATTTTTCTTCTAAATTATATTATATAGTATTTGATATAGCTTTTACACGATTTAATCTCTACTCTTATCTTTTATTTGAAATTCTGTATACTAATTAAAGCTTTCTAAGATTTTATCATATATAATTTTAAGATTATCTAATATGTCTCCCTCATCTTCAAGTGAATTAATTTCAACAGTTTTACCATTTACTTCTCTTGCCAGGGTCTCTGATACTCTAGGAGATGCTTTCTGTTCTAAAAATATTGTTGTTATATTGTTTTCTTTCACATATTCAATTAAATCTCTAAGCTTCTTAGGAGTCGGTTCTCCTTCTTGAAAGGGACCTTCTATGGATTTTTGGACTAGTCCCATTTCCCTTGTTAGGTATCCAAATGCAGCGTGACCTGTTATAAATGCTTTTCCCTTATGTGGCTCAAACTTCTTATAGTACTCATCTTTAACTTCTAAAATATCCTTTTTAAAAGTTTCAAGGTTTTCTTTGAAAAAATTTTCATCTTCAGGAGAAATACTTGATAGCTCCTTATATACATTTTCTGACATAACTTCTAAGGAATTAAGGCTTAGCCAAATATGAGGATCGTACTTTCCGTGTTCATGGCCATGATCATCATCATCTTCTTCTTCGCTATGGTCATCATCTTCACCGTTATCATATTCGCTAAGATTAATTAAATCCACACCTTTAGATAAATCTATAATTTCTAATTTTTTATTACCAGATACTTCTACTGCCTTTTCAACCCAAGACTCCATTTCTAAACCATTTATAAATAAAATCTTAGAATTTTTAAGAGTCTCCATATCCTTTATTGTAGGCTCAAAATCATGGGCATCGGATCCTTTAGGAACCATTCTATTAGTTTCTACTTTGTCTTTTCCAATAATATTAACTATTTCATCTACTGGGTTAATAGTAGTAGAAACTAATATTTTTTCTTCTTTTAAGTTTTTATTTTCATTATCTTCTCCAGCACCTGTACAAGCAGCTAAAGATAGCACAGAAATTAATATAAAAGATAATATTACACTTATTTTTCTCATTATTTCCCTCCTGTTGTTGCAAATCATTTGCATATGCTGATATAATAAGCTAGAAACTTTAAAATGTCAATATAAAGTTATATAATAAAAGAATTGTAAGAAATGATTGGAGTGATTTAATGATTAAGATAAAAGATTTAACTTTTTCCTATACAGGAGAAAAACCTTATTTAATAGAATCCATTAATATGAATATACCTGAGGGTAAATTCATTTCGATAATTGGAGAAAATGGATCAGCAAAATCTACTTTTGTTAAGCTTATCCTTGGACTTTTAAAACCTCTTAAAGGAGAAATTACCTTAAACAGTCAAAATATAGGATACGTTCCCCAGCAAATGGAAAGTTTTAATAAACAGTTCCCAATTACTGTTTATGAAGTTTATAAAATACATCTTAAGGCACTAGGTATTAAAAATAAGAATTTAATTGATGAAATCTTAGAAGATATATCTATGACAGAGTATAAGCATTCTCTTATTGGATCGCTTTCAGGCGGACAAACCCAAAGGGTCTTTATTGGTAGGGCTCTTCTTGGAAAACCAGAGATGATAATTTTAGATGAACCATCAACTGGAATGGATTCTAGGAGCCAAAATGAAATTAGAGCACTCTTGAAAGAGTTAAAAAACAAAGGAGTCTCTATCCTTACTGTTGAACACAATATAGCTGAGGCTATACACAACTCTGATTATGTTATAAGAATGAGAGATGGAAATGGAAATATTTGTGATATTGCTACTTTCAAAGATATAATCGAACATGATGAAGTAGATAATATGCTTGTTTATTCAAAGGAGGAGATTTAATGCTTTCTTATCCCTTTATGCAAAATGCATTGATGGCCGGAACTTTGGTTGCAATTTTATCTCCTGTTATAGGAATGTTTCTAGTACTCAAAAGATATTCAATGATGGGAGATGCTCTTGCCCACTCTTCCCTAGCAGGAGTTGCTATTGGAATTGCTATTGGCATTAGCCCTACAATCTCATCCGTTATATTTACAACCCTAGCTGCTTTTTTAATAGAATATTTAAGGCTTCATTTAAAAAGATACGCAGAAATATTAATGGTTGTTGTAATGACTTTGAGTGTTGGTATTGCAATTATTTTAGTTTCTAGTGGAATTGCAAATACTAATATAAATCAATACCTATTTGGAAGTATCTTAACTGTTACAAAAGCTGATTTATTAATGATACTTTTTGTTACCTTGATAACACTTTTTATTATTTACTATATTTATGAAGAACTTATCTATATAACTTTTGATGAAGATGGCGCAAATATTACTAATATAAAAGTAAACTTATTAAACTATATTTTCGCGCTTCTTATGGGCCTTTCTATTGCAGTGTCCATTAGGATAACAGGAGTTCTTGTTATCTCCTCTATGATTGTTCTTCCGGTAGCTTCAGCTATGCAGTATAAAAAGGGTTTTACAAAAACTCTTATGATTTCAATAATAATAGCCCTTATAGATATTATTTTTGGACTTATATTATCATTCTATTTAGATAGTGCTCCTGGTGGTACTATAGCCTTAATTAGTGTATTTACAATGCTTATATCACTTGGCATAAATAGAAACAAAATATAAAATAAAAAGTTTTAGGAATATATTACTTTTCCTAAAACTTTTTTTCTTTTTCATTCAACTTTTCCAAACATTCCCTACAAATTCCCTTAAGTTCTAATTTATGATCTGTTAACTTAAATCCGGTATCTTTAGAGATTAAATCTTCTATTTGCTGCATAGGGCAATCAAGGTCTAATTTTTTAAGACAACTCTCACACTCTAAAGTATGGTGATGATCATCTTGATTAAAACTATAATTATACTTATTATCTCCAAGATCGTACTTTCTTATTATATTTTTATTTTCAAAAAGATCAAGAGTTCTATAGACGGTACTGAGATTTATATATAAATCCTCTTTTTTACAGAGATTATATATATCCTCCGCACTAAGGCCTTTATCTTCTTTTTGCAAAATATCATATATAGTAATTCTAGGTTTTGTAACCTTAATATCTAAATTTCTTAGCTTATCTGATGTATTCATCCTTGTCTCCTTATTAACATCTTCTTAATTATTATACTTTTATAACCATATATTATCAAGTAACGGGTTTTAAAAATAAACTAATACATTAGAATTCTCTTTCCTTATAAGCCCTTTATAAGTAAATCAAAATAAAAAAACACATAAGCAAATATCATATTCTAATATCTTCAAATAAAAAATATAATCCTAGTTAATTTATTTAACCTATTATGATTAGTATGCTAAAATAGATATGATTATATTATAGGAGGAAAATTATGAAGAATTGTATTGTAGCCCAATCAGGAGGTCCAACATCCGTAATAAATGCATCTGTTATTGGACTTTTTGAAAAAAATTTAAAAGAAAATTTCTTTGATAAAGTTTATGGAGGTATAAATGGTATAGAAGGAGTTTTAAAAGAGGAACTTGTAAATTTAAATGAAGTTTCAAAATCAGATATAGATTTGTTTTTACATACTCCATCAGCTGGCCTTGGATCTTGTAGGTATAAACTATCTACTTATGAAAAGGATGACACTGATTATAAAAGACTTTTTGAAGTTTTTGAGAAATATCAAATAAAAACATTTTTCTATATTGGTGGAAATGATTCCCAAGATACAATTTATAAACTATCCGAATATGCAAAACTTAATAACCTAACTAAAACTAATTTTATAGGTATACCTAAAACTGTTGATAATGATTTAATGGAAATAGACCATACCCCTGGATTTGGTTCAGCAGCTAGATATATTTCAACAAGTGTTCTTGAGAGTTATCTTGATTCACTCGTTTACTCAGAAAACGGTATTTTTATAACTGAAACTATGGGACGAGACACAGGTTGGTTAGCTGGATCTGCGTGCCTTGCAAGATATAATGGAAAGCAATGTGCTGATATTATACTTCTTCCAGAAGTTCCTTTTAACGAAGAAAGATTCTTGGATAAGGTAAGGAAAATTTACAATGATAAAAAACATGTCTATATTGTAATTTCTGAAGGTACAAGAACCAAAGATGGAGAGTTTTTATCATCTACTAAAGCTCACAGCCACGATAGTTTTGGTCATACTCAGCTGGGAGGAGCAGGAAATGCTCTTAAAAATATAGTAGTAGATGCAGGCATAACACAAAGAGTTAAAGTTTTAGAGCTTTCTGTTCTTCAAAGAAGTGCCTTTCACCTTGCTTCAAAAGTAGACCATAAAGAAGCCTATGCTCTTGGAGAAAACGCCCTAAATCTTGCAAGAGATGAAGAGAACGGTGTAGTATCTGTGTTAAAGAGAAAATCAAATTCTCCTTATGAAGTAAACTACACAAAGGCTCCCGCTGCAAATATTGCTAACAAAGTTAAATATATGCCGAAAAACTATATTTCAGAAGATGGTTTTGATGTTACAAAAGAGGCTTATGAATACTTCTATCCTCTAGTAGATAAACTACCTGAATATAGAGTTTTCCATAATTACCACAATAAAAACGACTAAAATATATTTAATTATGAGTCTTAAAAGAGAAGTCTAACTTCTCTTTTTTGCTTATATTAATTAAAGTATTGTATAATAATATAGCTAAAATCAATAAACGAGGTGAAAATTTATGATAGTTATATCTTTAAAAGAAATTGGTGTATCCTTTGGAGTGAATACTGTTCTTGAGAATGTTACATTTAGTATAGATGAAGGTCAAAAGGTTGCACTAATAGGCGCGAATGGAGCAGGTAAATCAACATTATTTAAAGTTTTAACAGAGGAAATAAAAGATTATACCGGCGAAGTTTTTATCGATAAAGAAAAAACTGTTGGGTATTTATCTCAAAGCTTAAATTTAGACAGTTCAAATAATGTATACCAAGAGGCTCTCCTTGTCTTTAAAGAGCTCACAGACATGGAAGAAAAAATGCAGCTTCTTCAAATTGAAATGGAAAAACCTTATGACGAAGAAAATGAGGCTGAGCATAACAAAATTATTTCTGATTTTCTAAGACTTCAAGAACTTTATAATTTAAAAGGTGGCTTTACTTATAAAGGCGAAACCCATAAAGTTTTAACAGGACTAGGTTTTTTAGAAGAAGATTTTAATAAAAAAATTGAGGTGATGTCTGGAGGTGAGAAAACCAGACTTGCTCTTGCTAAACTACTCTTATCCTCACCTAATATACTTCTTTTAGACGAGCCTACAAATCATTTGGATCTTGAGGCTATAGAATGGCTTGAGGAATACTTAAGTTCATATAAGGGAACTATACTTATAATATCTCATGACAGGTATTTTTTAGACAAAGTGACTACTCATACTTTTGAGATGGTAAATGGGATGGTGTTTACATATAATGCTCCCTATACCAAATTTTTAGAACTAAAGGAAAAAAACTATGAAGTTTTACATAAAGCTTATAGCAAGCAGCAAAAAGAAATAAAAAGACAAAAAGAAATAATTAAGAGGTATCAATCTTTTAATAGAGAAAAAAGTATTAGAGCTGCAGAATCTAGGCAAAAAGTCTTAGATAAAATGGAGCTTTTAGAAAAACCACCCCAAGATGACCATACCTATAAACTCGCTTTTAAAAGTGAGATACAAAGTGGTAATGATGTCTTATTTGTTGAAAACCTTTCTAAGTCTTTTGATGATAATCTTTTATTCGAAAATATTACTTTTAAATTAGAAAAAGAAGATAGGATTGCTCTTATAGGAGAGAATGGAAGAGGTAAAACTACTCTTTTGAAAATTATACTTGATAAAATTAAGGCTGATAGTGGGAATGTTCATCTTGGCCAAAATGTAACTCTGGGTTATTATGACCAAGAGCAAGAAAACCTGAATATTTACAATGATATCTTTTCGGAAATCCATGATGAATTTCCTTACCTAACAGAAAGGGAAGTTAGAACATCCCTTGGAAGATTTTTGTTCACTGGAGAAGAAGTTTTCAAGGAAATAAGCACCCTATCTGGTGGAGAGAAATGTAGGGTGAGTCTTTTAAAGCTCATGCTTAAGAAATCAAACTTTTTAATACTTGACGAACCTACAAATCATCTTGATATACCTTCAAGAGAGGTATTAGAAGATGCCCTTAAAGATTATGATGGTACTTTGTTTGTCATAAGTCATGATAGATACTTTTTAAATAAGGCAATAAATACAATATTTGAGCTTAAAGAAGATGGGATTGATAAGTATCTTGGTAATTATTCTTACTATGTAGAAAAAAAAGAAAATCCTAATAGGTTTAAAGGCCTTGAAAATAAGGACTACTCATCTAAAACAGAATATGAAAAAGATAAGAAAAAAGATAGAAAAGAAAGACTTAAAGAAAAAAAGTTAAAAGAAGAGTTTAAAAATATTGAATCTGAAATTGAATCTTTAGAAGAAAAAAAGTCAAACCTAACTTTAGATTTAACTAGGGAAGAAATTTTTAATGATATAAATAAGTCTCTTGAAATATCTAGTGAAATAGATGAAATTGATTTAAAACTTGATTCTTTATATAGCTCCTGGGAAGAAATGGTATAATTTAAGTGCTAAAGGCCTTACTGGTTTTCAAGTAATGTTTTTAGCGCTTTTTTAAAGCTAACTATTTATAAACTTGATTGAAAATAGTTATATTTAGTCATTTCTTTTTAGTTTTTCCATCTTATCGATAGTATTATTATAAGATTTATCTACTTTAATCTTTTCGTTTTCATCTAATATAGATCTAAGCTCGCTGTTATTAATAAAGTCTTCTGAGGGTAAAATCTCATATATATACCTATTTTCTGCTTTGTACTTTCTAAGCCAGGTGGGTATATATTTAACTTCTTTTATTGTAACCTCGTTATCGGAATTTTTTTCTACTATAACATTTACCATTAAACCATTCTCTGTTAAACTTGTTCCAAGAATTTCTTCTCTTTGATTAGATAAATAATTACCTAAAGAGTAAATAACAAGTTTATCTTTACCATCTTTGACAATTATCTCACTTTCTTGCACTACATGGGGATGACTTCCAAAAATAATATCTCCTCCCCAATCAACTATCTTTCTAGCAAGCTCTCTTTGATGCTCCGAAGATGAAGTATTATATTCTATTCCCCAGTGCATAAAGATTATTTTCAAATCTACCTTTTCTTGCTTTAAAAACTCTAAATCATTTTTTATTTTTTCTTCGGCTATAAAGTTTACTTTTTTACTTATACTATTTATATTAGATGTACCGTCTATTGAATTAATAGCATATGTATAAGATAACATTCCTATTTTAATTCCATTAATTTCTTTTATTATATGTTTATCGCCATTTTCTTCTTTTGAACTACCAATATTATATAAATCATATTTTTTTATCGTTTCTAGAGTATTCTCAAATCCCTCAGTTCCTTTATCATATATATGATTATTTGCAGTTGTAAGTCCATCAAATCCTGCATCTTTTATAGACATTACACCTTCTTCAGGAGACTTAAAATTAGGATAGCCTGTATACTTACCATCTAGTGAAATTGTCGTTTCAAGATTAGCAACAGCTATATCGCTGAATTCTAAGTAGTCTTTTACATACTTAAAATTATCTGAGAAATCGAGTATCCCATTTACATATGCCGCATCTACTTGAGGTATATGATACATAATATCTCCAGCTGCAATAATAGAAACCCTAGCCTTTTCTTCTATCACAGGCTCTTTTTCTATTATTGGTTCTTCTTCTTTTTTATCTGAGACAATTTTTTCTTTGATTTCTTTATCTTTTGTAGGTACTTTTTTATTATTATTAGCTATATTATAGCCTGGTATTATAAGAATTAACAAAACAAATAATATAATTATCCGCATATATTTTTTCATAGCTTCTTATTCTCCCTAATTTTTTTATTTAATTGAATTCTTAGGCAAAGCACTTTTTCATTATTCTTATAGTAAAGTATTAAACAATATAAATCCAACTGTATTTATTGAAAAATTTGCAAACATATGAACAATCCAAGAGGGATATATACTTTTACTTTTCTCGTTTAACTTTCCAAAAATTATACCCGATATAAAAAGAGAAAAAATCAAAAGTAAAAACAGATAGATATTAAACCAATTATTCATAATAAAAACATGGTATACAGAAAAAAATAAACTGCTAAAATATAAAGCGAAATTCCCTTTTGTTACTTCTTTTAATTTTAAAAATGCGAAGCCTCTAAAAAATACTTCTTCTATAAAGGAATTAAAAAATGAAATGTATAAAGATGCATACAAGAAATTGTTTTTATTTACTCCTACTTTTTTAGTTATATTTTCTGTAACCTTGCTAAAATCAAAAAAGTTTCTAAATACAAAAAAAGATATTAATATAAATATATACACAATAATTCCTAAAGCAATTTCTTTCCTTGTATTTTTCGAATCAGTTTTGAATAGTTTTTTTATAGGGCTTGAAAATACTTTTTTTCTTAAAATTAAAGGTATTAAGAAAAACAAACTAAATTTTATAAGGGCTCTATATTGATATTTAATTGATAAGACTCCATCAATTAAAATCATTATAAAAACGAGCAGCACAGTTAATGACACTATCTTCCACTTATTATTTTCCGGCAAATTGAACTCCTCTTAAATACGATATTTTGCAAAAATTTATTTATAAAGCCTATTTTTAGTAGTTTTCATATCAATAATTTCTATAAAAGTACCAATTAAGAAGGCTAAAATGGTTACAATTATAAACACTAAGCCTCCTGCAATATTTGTGTTCCCAAGATGACTGTTATAAAGGTCCATAGTAGACTCAGCTATGAAAGCTATAGTTGTTCCACCTAAGAAGATAACTGAAAACTTTGATTTATTTAGTACAAACCCTATAATACCTAGAAAAAGAAAAGGGAAAACTAAAGCTTTTATAAATCTCGCATCTGGAACAGAAAGATATATAATATAATAAATTGCGCATATTGACGTAATATAAACAATTGCTGCATATATTATTTCTTTTATTTTATACTTTAAGCTTTTCACAGTTATCAGCCCCTTTTATAATAAGTCTATGTGCTAGCCATAAATTATTTCTATTCTTTTACCTTCTAAGTTTTTTCTAAGAATTTTAATTATCCTATCATAATCTTTTAATCTATAATGCTGAATATCCTCAATTCCTTTGCTTACAAAAATTATTTTTACATATTCATTTCTGCTTATAGTAACTTTTTCAATATTATCAAAATCTCCCTTAACTATTCCTCTCACGCTTCTAAAGCCCTTTGTTGTTATGCCAACTCTAAGAAAAGACATGATAAAGGATACTATCCCTAAAATTCCTAAGAGTAAATGAAGCCTACTTTCTGAAACTTTATAGGTTAAAAACAAAATTAAAACAGATCCAGTAGCCATAATAATATAATCTTTTGTTTTTAATATTCTTTTTATAAGCAAATTATTTATATCTTTAATATAAATAAATATTAATCCAACAAGTATTAGAATAAACAAAATCAAAACAAAATTTATACTATTCATACGATCCATCCTTTTTGTGTGAAAATAAGAGTAAGTTTAAAAAGTAACCTTGTTCATATACTATTATATCTCAGTATTTTTATCTAAATGTTTCAAATTTCTTAAGATTTGTATAAGACTGGTAAAAAAAGTTTATTAGTCTTTATTTTCTATAAATTCGCTTTATTGTTTTTTTCTAAATTTTCTACTTTTAAAAATACCAACAATAAGCATAATAATTACAAGTATCATAACTAGGTTGTAGTATATGTTTGGAATTTCAAAGACAAACCTGTCTAAAACTATCATAACTACAAATATTATTATTGCTATATTACTTATTTTTTGACCTTTCATTTTAACCTCCTAACATTCTTTTGCAGATATTAATCAATTATATATTATATAAAATACAATTGAAATCAATTTAAGTAAAAAGCTCTCTTTTATTAATTAGGCTTAATTTGCCTATTAATAAGAGAGAGCCTAAATGCTACTTTTAACTTACATCAAGTATCTTGTAATTATTATTTTTCATCAAGTATAAGTTTAAGATCTATTTCCTTATTTTCTCTAAATATTTTAACAATAACTTCATCGCCTTTTTCTTTAGAGTTTTTTATCTCGTTTATATCTATTACACTAGATACCTTCTGCCCGTCAAATTCTACAATAATATCTCCAACAGAAATACCTGACATATAAGCTGGTGAATTATCCATTACCTCAGCTACTAAAACTCCTACTGGTAGATCTCTTTGATTTGATATTTCTTCATTAATTTCTCTTCCGGCTATTCCAATATAAAGTGCAGCTTTAGATAAGGTATCTATTCTGGAAGTTAAATCGTTTATTGGAATTGCAAACCCAATTCCTTCTATATAATCTGAAGTAATTTTAGCTGAATTTATTCCTATAACTTCACCTACAGAATTGATAAGAGGTCCACCTGAGTTACCTCCATTAATAGCAGCGTCTGTTTGAATATACTGATATTCTGATCCTTCTATTTTAACTGTTCTGTCAAGTGCAGAAACAATTCCAGAGGTCACAGTACCGGCAAACTCTTTTGCAATAGGATTACCTATAGCAACAACAGTCTCCCCAACATTTACGTTATCTGAATCTCCAAGAGCTACAACTCCTGGGACTTCTATTTCTTCTTGTATTTGTATAATGGCTAAGTCATTTTGAGCATCATAGTTTATTACCTTTGCAAGCACTTCTTCTCCAGTATATAAAATAACATTTACCTCTGAGGCTTCGCCAACTACATGATAATTAGTTGCAATATATCCTTCTTTATTTAGTATAAAGCCAGTTCCTATATTTTCTGCATAGCCTTCTTGTGGATTAAAAATGCTCCCCGGTGTTCTTACTTTTACAGATACAGTAACAACTGCTGGTTGAACAAGTTTTACTATTTCTGGAATGGTCATCCCTTCTCTTTTGATAGGTGGATTTTCTTGTTTATTCTCTTTGTCATAGTTTTTCATTATTTCTTTTCCAAGTTTGGATTCACTAAAATAATTTGTTTCTGGAATAACATTATATGCGCTATATACTCCAAGAGTAGTTCCTAAAAACATAAATATCAATGCAATAGCAATAGCACCCAGAAAACCAATACCACGCTTTTGTTTTTTATTTTCTTTTTCATTATAGTTTTCATTATTATATTCGTTGTAATCTTCATTATTATTCATTTATATCCCTCCTAAATAATATCTATAGAAGAAGTCTTATTAGAACTTCTATCTTTATTTTATCTTACATCACAACTATAGTTTAGACGTTTTTTATTAAGTTTCCCTTAATAAAAATTAAAATTAATTTCCTTTAGTTTTTTCAAGAATAAAAACTTTTCGTATCAGCCTATTTAAGGCTGCATTAACTTCATAAGAACTAGATAAAATAACATCATTTATACTATTTCTAACATAAACAACTTCACTATCAGTGGAATACTTCAGGTAAGCATCTTGGTTAAATCTATCTTCTTTTTCCTCACTTGTGATAAGGTATACTGGATTATCTTCAAGTAAAAATTCATTTATACTAGTCTTTTTAAAAGTATTTAAGTCTTCTGTTTCTTTTTCCATAGCTTCAATGTGATCTTTACTTAAATGAATATTTGAATAAATCTTTTTAGTTTCCTCTTCCTCAAAAGTATAAGTATCAAAATAATCTAAAACTTTTGTATTGTTAAGAAGCCTTGGTATTCCAAAAATTCCAAGAGTTTTATTCGAAAAAGTTCCTTCATTTTTAACTGAAAAATATTCATTTATATCAGGGCTACTAAGGGCCTGCCCTACTGGATTTATAAATATAGCTCCTATCACTTCATCTGGATAAAGATTTATAAATTCCTCCATTACAAGAGACCCATATTCTTCTCCAATGACTATGTATTTATTTTCAAATCCAAATTTTCTAAACATAAAATGTAAATCTTCCGCAATCTCTTTTGGAGTTTTCTCTTCGCCTTCTGTGTTGTCATAAGGTGGTCTATCATAAAAAAAGACTCTAGCATCATTATCAAAATTCTTCATAAAAGCTTGCCTATTTAAAAAAGTTTCTCCTATAACCCCGTCTACTATAACTGTATATTTACCAGTAGACTCTATTTTATAATTATAATCTGTTTTATTTATAAGTATATTTGATTCTTTTCCAAGGTTTAGATATTTTCTACTTTCCATATTTTCATATAAAGCCCCAGCTACTAAAAGTATAATTATTCCTATTACTACATAAACTATTAAAAACTTATTCTTCTTTTCTTTAGGCTTTTTACCTATTCGGTATCTCTCTAGGCTGTTTGAATCTTTAACATACTTCAAGACTAAACCTCCTTAGCAAAAGAAAGGTTTGGATCTGCATTTATATCAAAGTCGTCAAAGTCATTCTTGATATATTGATAGTATGCTCTGCTTCCAATCATAGCAGCATTGTCTGTACACAAAATAGACTCTGGAAATAATATCTTTACTCCTTCTTCATTTCCTCTGTCTATTAATTTTTTTCTAAGAGCAAAATTTGATGCGACTCCACCAGCAAGAGCAATTTCTTTTAATTTTTTTTCTTTAGCTGTTGCCATTACATTATCTGTAAGGACGCTTACTATAGCTTCCTGAAAAGAGGCAGAGATATCTTCTATATTAATTTCATTCCCTCTTTGCTTTTCACTATTTATATAATTAAGTACCGATGACTTGAGGCCGGAGAAAGAAAAATCTAAAGTATTGTCTTTAAAGGTTGCTCTTGGAAATTTAATTGCTAAAGGGTTTCCTTTTTTTGCCCTTTCCTCTATTTTAGGTCCGCCAGGATATCCAAGTCCGAGTGCTCTTGCTATTTTGTCAAAGGCTTCTCCTGCTGCATCGTCTCTTGTTTCCCCTATAATTTTATATTTATCATAATCAAGTACGTGGGCTATGGTTGTATGCCCACCAGAGACTATAAGGGACACAAAAGGCGGCTCAAGATCTTTATATTCTATAAAGTTTGCAGCAACGTGCCCTTCTATATGATTTACTCCTATAAGTGGGATTCCAAGGCTGTAAGCAAAACCTTTTGCAAACTGAAGGCCCACAAGTAAAGCCCCAACAAGTCCTGGACCCTTAGTTACTGCTATAGCATCTAAATCTTCTTGCCCTATTCCTGATTCTTTTATTGCTAGTTCTACAACCCATGGAATAGTTTCAACATGTTTTCTAGATGCTACCTCTGGCACTACTCCACCAAACTTATTATGTATATCAATTTGGGATGAAATTATATTTGAAAGTACTTGTCTACCATTTTTAATTACGCTACAAGCTGTTTCGTCGCAGCTTGTTTCTATTGCTAATATATATATATCTTTCATATTTTATTTAAAGCTTTCGCTTATCCTCCTATACTTATCTAAACTATAAATGCTTATAAACTTTCTTTTTACACTTATCTTTCATATTTTATCTTATATATTACTACAGTCTTTATTTTATCATATATCAAATTTAATGCTATAATTACAATATGTTACACGATTATTTATATTCTATATTAAAATAATTAAAATTTTATAAAGAAAAACCAAATATTTAAAGTTAAGAGGTGAAATAATAAATATTTATGAGAAATTATGCAAAAGTTGTTGTTAAAGGAACACCTATAACAAAATCAAATTTCAAAATGGTTAATAAAGATGGTAGGGTTTTTCTACCTACAAACTCTGGAACTTCTCATGACAGATATGCAAACTATGAAACCACTATTTCTTTAACTGCAAGAACTCAAAATCCAGGTATTGTTCTCGAGGAATCCCTTATAGCAATTTTAAAGGTATTTTATAAAAGTGAGAAAAGACATCCTGATACTATTAATATCACTAAAAGTATCTTTGATGGTATAGAAAAATCAGGAATTATTTTAAATGATTCTCAAATAAGGAGAATTGTTATAGAAGAATATTATGATAAAGAGGATCCTAGATTTGAACTGGAACTTTTTGGCGAAAGCTTATTTAATCTTGATTTCAGAGTTTTAAAAAGAGAAGACAAAAAAGAGCCTATTGTTTACAATGACAGGAATAGTAAGGTTTATTCAAAAACTAATAATATAAAAAATGAAACTACGAGCAGCGTAAATATAGAAAAAAAATTAGCAGATAGAAGACAAAATGCACAAAAAAAACCAATCTCAAAGAGTGTCTGTCATGTATGCGGAAAAAAGCTTACAAAGTCAAATTATCTAAGTGCAGATAAGGGAAAAACTTTGATTTGTAAAAGCTGTTTTTATAAAATGATTTAAATTTTTAAAAAAGAAAACTCCTCAATAAGTACTCCTAAGCTTTACCTTACTTTTGGTATTTACTTATTTAGAGGAGCTTTTTAAATCTAAGAGTTTCTATTTTAATTTAAGCTAGCTATATAATCTTTAGCCATTATTCCAGCTTCTTTTCCCTGAGAAACTATAAATTCAAGATCATATCTTATTTTCTCTGCATTTCCTACAACAAAAAGCCCATTTTCAGCTCTGTTCCGTCTAAATTTCTTAAATAACCTTTTTGAAGAGTCAAGACCTACAGATAAAATTAAACTGTCACAGTCTAATATTTTTTCATTGCTATTATTATCCTTTATTTTGACTCCAACAATCCTACCATTTTGAATTATCTGAGTTATTTTAGTATTATATAATATTTTAATATTCTCATAACCTAATATATCATCTAGATAATTACTTTTATTTTTTGATTCCTTTGAAGGTTCTACAATTGTAATATTTTTTGCTCCTTCGATTACGAGCATTTTAGATAGGTAAATACTATTAACATCTAGCCCGTATATTATGACTTCTTTTCCTGGAAGATATCCGTCGTTTACGATAAGTTTTCTTGAGGAAGCTACGCTCATAATTCCTGCAGATGAGCTGTAAGATATATTAAGCTGACCTCTTGGTTTTTCTCTTGCACCAGTTGCAAATATTATTGATTTAGCATTTATTTCCTTAACTCCTTCGGTTCCAGAAACTATTTTAATAGTTTTATCTTTATAAACATCTAAAACCAGGGTATTAAGTTTTACATCTATATCTCTTTTCAAAATTTCTTTTTTTAAATTCTCAGCTACCTCTACTCCTGTAAGTCCATTTTCCATATATCCATATCCAGATTCTATAAGTTCATTTAACACTCCACCCATATTGTCTTCTCTATCTATTATCAGTATATTTTTAAGTCCTGCATCATAGGCAGAAATGGCTCCTGAAATTCCAGCAGCTCCTCCTCCTATTACAACTAAATCATAATTCATATCTATCCCCTCAATACTTGTATCATTTTCTATATATTATTTTACCTTTTTTCATTGTTAAAACCACTTGATTTATCCCAAAATGATATGTTAAGAACTCATATGAGGGAGCGTCTATAAGTATTAAATCTGCATCCTTACCTTTTTCTATGGTTCCAATCCTATGGCTTCTATTTAAAGCAGCGGCGCTATTTAAAGTGACAGCAGTTAATGTTTCTTCAGGACTAAGCCCCATATTAATAGCTCCAAGAGCTAACATTAAAGGCATAGAATAGGAAAATGAGCTTCCAGGGTTAAAATCTGTCCCAAGAGCTACAGCTAATCCCATATCTATCATTTCACGTCCCCTGGCATAGTCTTCTTTTAAAGAAAATGCAGTAAGAGGTAAAAGAACTGGAATAACACCGCTTTCTTTCATTTTTAAAAGCCCCTCATTACTTGCTTTTAAAAGATGGTCTGCACTTGTTGCAAAAAGCTCTCCTGCAAGAGATGCTCCTCCTAAATCATTTATCTCATCAGCATGGATTTTTATATTTAGGCCCATTTCTTTTGATTTTTTAAGATAATATCTTGATTCATCTACAGAAAACACATTTTTTTCTGTAAATATGTCTGCAAATTCAGCTAAGTTTTCCTCAAGTATTATTGGAGTCAGCTCATCTAATAAGAAATCTAGGTACTCTTTATTTTTTCCTTTATACTTGTCAGGAATATCATGAGCCCCCATAAATGTTGAAACTACTTCAATTATGTTTTCTTTATTTATATTTTTTACTGCGTAGAGCTGCTTAAGCTCAGTTTCAGAGTCAAGGCCATATCCACTTTTGGCTTCCACTGTTGTTACTCCATTTTCAGCCATAGCTTTTACTCTTTTAATTCCAAGACTTGTAAGGTCCTGAAGACTTGCCTTTTTTGTGTCTCTGACAGTATTTTTAATACCACCGCCTTTTTCCATTATGGACATATAGGTCTCTCCTCTAAGGCGCATGGAAAACTCATCTTCTCTTGTTCCCCCAAAAATCAGATGAGTATGGGGATCTACAAATCCTGGAAGCAGAGTTTTTCCCTTTCCATCTATTACTTTGTACTCTTCTTCATTAATTTCATTAAGAATGCTTTTATCTCCAGCATAAAAGATTTTACCTTCATGAACTAAAACTATAGGATCAATTATTTCTGTAATTTCACCCATGCTTTTGCCGCCTTTAGCTTTTTCTCCAGTATTAGTTGCAAAAGAAGCTAAGTTTTTAAACATTATTTTATTCATAATATCTCCTCAATACCTATCTTAGTTGTAAAAATATATTACGTTTTTTTCTTATTTAGAATACTACAACTATTATAACCTAATTTTATTTATTCAAATATCTTTTTTTCAAGAATTTGATTTGTGTTGAAGTTTTCAATTTGAAGGTAATAAGCTGCTGAATCAAATAGTGCATCTTCAGGAATAAGGCCTATTAACTCTGTTCCTACGATGCTTACTCCATATCTTTTAGCTTCAAATCTTATCATCTCAACAGCCCTATAAATAGATGTTTTAGTGTAATCAGTAAGGTTCATACTAACCTGGGCTAGGTCTCTTTCCTTTAGATATACTCCCATAGCTTTAACGTACCTAAGGCCTCCCCCAAGGTGCCTAACTTTTTTTGATATTTCTGTAGCTATACTTACATCATTTGTACTAAGGTTCACATTAAAGGCAACAAGAGGCATTCTAGCTCCGACAGCTACCGCACCAAAGCTTTCATGAGGCTTTTCTGGTCCAAAGTCAGGTTTCCATCCATCATTTAGCATTTTTTCTTTTAGTCCTTCAAATTCACCTCTTCTTACATTGGCCAGGTTTTTTCTTTTA
This sequence comes from Clostridium sp., assembly GCA_012512905.1. Classification (GTDB taxonomy): domain Bacteria; phylum Bacillota; class Clostridia; order Clostridiales; family Clostridiaceae; genus JAAZDF01. The sequence goes on along the minus strand of JAAZDF010000037.1, from coordinate 1,689 downwards.
GGAGAACTAGCACTTTTCTCATAAAGATAAACAGGTATTCCAAGAAGGCCTAATTCTTCTCCAAATTCTTTACTAAGATCTACTGCTTCTTTTATATCCATATTACGTATAGGAATAAATGGTGCAACGTCTAAGGCGCCCATTCTTGGGTGCTCTCCTTTATGTTTTCTTAAATCAATAAGCTTTAAACTTACTTTAACTGACTCTAAAAGAGCGTTTTTCACTGCACTTGGCTCTCCTGAGATTGTTATAACTGATCTATTATGGTCCTTGTCGCTAGAATAATCTAGTAGCTTCACATCTTCTTTTCCTCTAAAACAATCAAGTATCTTTTCAAGACCTTCTTTATCTTTTGAAATACTGTAATTAGGTACGCACTCTACTATTTTACTCATCCTTACCTCCAAATAAATCATCAAATATACTTTCGTCTACTAGCTCTGGAATAGTTATGTATCCTTTTTCTTTTTCGTTATAAGCCTTAGCTGCCTCTACTGCATTTTTATTTCGGGCCCAAGATCTTCTCGCAACTCCTCCCATAACATCCCATGGGAAAGCTTTTTCTATAATTTTATCTACTCTTTGGGAACCATCTAGTACTACTCCAAATCCTCCATTTATAGATTTACCAGCTCCAACTCCTCCTCCGCTGTGAAGAGCTATCATACTCATTCCCCTTGCTGCATTTCCAGCAAAAGACTGGACTGCCATGTCTGCTGTCATGTTTGATCCATCTTTAATATTTGCTGTTTCTCTAAATGGAGAGTCTGTTCCTCCAGTATCGTGATGGTCTCTTCCAAGCATTATAGGTCCTACTTTTTTGTCCCTAACAAGTTTATTAAAGGCAAGGGCTATCCTAAGTCTACCTTCTGCATCTTGATAAAGAATTCTTGCCTTGCTTCCTACAACTAAATTATTTTCTTTTGCTCCTTTAATCCAGTTATAGTTATCCATATCCTGAGCTCTCCTATCTTTTTGGATAAGATCCATTGCAGTTTTATCTGTTATGTCCAGGTCTTCTTTTTTCCCTGAAAGACATACCCACCTAAAAGGTCCATATCCATAGTCGAAAAGTTCTGGCCCCATAATGTCTTCAACGTAGGATGGAAAAATAAATCCATCTCTCTCATTTTCCCCGTTTTTACATATAGATTTTCCTCCTGCATCATATACAGCTTTCATAAATGAATTTCCATAGTCAAAAAAGTATGTTCCTCTTTCTGTCAGTTTTTTTATAAGGTTATAATGCTTTATCAGGGTTTTATCTATAAGAGTTCTAAAAAGCTCCCTATCTTCTTCAAGAAGTCTTGTTCTTTCATCAAAATCTATAGAAGAAGGGCAGTAGCCACCTTCATATGGTGCATGGCAGCTCGTTTGATCTGAAAGAAGGTCTATTTTTATATTATTTTTGGTAGCGTACTCTAAGAGCTCAACAATATTTCCATAATATGCTATGGACATCCCTTCTTTTCTTTCTAAGTATTCTTTAGCTAAGTCAAAAGCTTCCTTTTCTGATTTAGCGACTTTTTTCACCCAGCCTTGGTTTTGTCTAGTTTCTATTCTAGAAAGGTCTACCTCAGCTACAATGGAAACTGCATTTGCTATATCTGCTGCTTTTGGCTGAGCCCCACTCATTCCTCCAAGGCCTGATGAAACAAATAGGAATCCTTTTAAATCATCCTTTTCTCT
>JAAZDF010000005.1 GCA_012512905.1 Clostridium sp. | reverse complement strand
AGTATTCTGTACACTTCTGAAACATCTTTTGCTTCAATCATTCTTTCAACTCTAGCTCTTGAAAGGAGTCTTTTTTCAAGGACTTTTACTCTCATTACTGCTTGGTTAAAATCCATTCTGTCCATGAATATCCCTCCTATCGTTCAAAAAGTTTAGCAGCTACATCATTTAATAGATCTTCTTTATAAAAATCAACTAAGTCATTAAATTTGTAATTAATATAAATATCTTCATCTTTAACTAAAAAACCTGCTTCAACGAATTCATCTTTTGATATATCATACGGAAGATTAAGTTTTAAAATCTCATCTCTCATATTTTCTTGAACTATTAAAGTTTCTGTTCCTTTTAAATCTAAACTATCAATTTTGCTTTTTAAATAATTACTATACTCTTTCTTGTCTAAATTCCCAAGATTTTCTTTTGCTAATGTAAATACTCTTTTTATTATTTTTTGTTTTTCTTCAAGTAATATATTTCTCGAATCTACCTCAGCCTTTGAGATAATTCTTTCTCTTAAAAGATTATTATCAAATTCAGCTTTTTCTATTATTTCTACTTTCTTTTTTTCTGCTTCAAGTTCTTTCTTTTTAACCAAAGCATTTTTTTCTTTATTTACAGCTTCTAAAATAGATTTTGCTTCATTTTCTGCATCTTCTTTTATTTTTTCTATTAAATTTTCTAAATTAGACATTTATTCACATCCTTTTTATATCCTAAAATCATTTAATTAAAATGTAACTGATGATAATAGAATAAGAGATATAACAAATGCTAATAGCGCATATGTCTCAACCATAACTGAGAATATAATTCCTTTTGTTGAGTGCTCTTCATTTTTAGCTAATATAGAAACTCCAGAAGCTGCTACCCTAGCCTGGTACTTAGCTGAAAGAAGTCCTAATATTGATATTGGTAGTGTTGCTACAAGTATATATAAACCTTGACCCAATGTCATTTCAATACTTAAAGAACCTAGTGCCATTAAAGCAATAACAAATCCATATAAACCCTGAGTTCCTGGTAATAACTGAAGAACTAAAGCTCTTCCAAATTTTTCTGGCTCTTCTATAATTAAACCTGATGCAGTCTCTCCTACCATTCCAACAGCCTTAGCTGATCCTATACCAGAAAGAATAACTGCCATTACTATACCTATTGCTCCAAAAATTAATCCACCATTTTCTACTACAAATTGTCCAAATCCCATTTATATTTCCTCCTAAATTAAATTATTCTATATTTATATATTTAGATTTATTTCTAAATGTTTTAAATCCTTTTCCGCCACCCTCATAAAACTTACCAAAAAACTCTACATATGTAAGTCTTGAAGCATGTACATAAGCACTAAGAGCAGAAAGGAATAAATTAAATAACTGACCACCGATAAACACTATTACCCCTATTACTATTCCTGGTATACCTAGTCCAAATAGCATATCTACTATCATATTTATAGCAGCTGCTATAAAGCCACCAGATAAACCTAAGGCCATTAGCCTGGAGTATGATACAAAGTCTCCTATATATCCTGTTATTCCGTATAGGCTATAAAGTCCGCCTCCAAGTCTTCCTCCAATACTGTCACTATCTCTTCCACCGGTTAATACAATTCCAACCATACCTACGACCATTGCTACAATAGATACTGTTCCTACTACACTTGGAACATCAATAACAAAGTTTAATAAAAGACCTATACTTCCCATAAGTGCAAGGTACCAAAAACCTACATCATAAACAGCTGCAAGAGGTTTTCCATCTCTTATTTCTACATATGCCTTTATTCCTAATGCATAAAAAAGATGTATTCCACCAAAAATTATAGATACTATAAGCAGCTTATTAAATTCACTTGAAGGCTCTATTAGTCCTTTCATTGGAATTATTCCTCCAAAGAATGAACCATAAATCAAACCCCAGGCCATTGCTCCAAAACTCAAGAAAAATCCAAACCTAATAAATAATTTTTGACTTTTCCCCAAGTTAAATTTCTTAAGAGCAAATAAAGTTCCAAGCATAAGAATTATTCCATAACCTAAATCTCCAACCATCATTCCAAAAAAGGCTAGGAAAAAAGGTGCGAGTAAAGGTGTGGGATCTATACCATTATATTTTGGAAGTGCATACATCGTTGTTAATGATTCAAATGCTTCTGCAAATTTAGAGTTTTTAAGCATAATTGGCACATCATCATTATCTCTTTCCGCTTCCTCTATTTCTAAAAAATACGGACTCTCTATGCTGTTTTTAACAGAATCCCTAAAGGTATCTTCTTTGTCTTTTGGTATATAACCTTCAATAATATTAACTTTATCAGTTTTTTGAAATTTTGATTCTGATGCATATCTAAGCTTTTTATTCAGAAGATATTCATAGACAATTTCAAAGTCTGGAAGAGTTTTAGATAAAAGATCTATTTTTTCTTTTATTTCTTCTTTTTTAACTTCATTTTCTTTTAATTTCAAATTAATTTTATCAATTTCATCTTTTGGTTTAGATTCAGTTGGTATATTTATACTTGAAAAACTATGAGTTCTAAGATTTTCCTCAAAGTATTCATCGCCTTCGACTGGAGTTATTGCTATAAAATATGAATCACCTTTAATTTCATTAACAAATTCAATATAACTATATTCGAGTTCTTTGAACTCTTCATTTAGACTTGGTTTTAATTTTGTTGGAATAAAACCTGTATAAATTTCAACTAACTTATAATTTTTAAAAGTGTTTATATTAAACTGTAAATTTCGCCATGGGTGCAATTCTTCTTTTAAAGCTTTTAATTTTACATTACTTTGATCTATTTCTTCAATTTCTCTTGTTATCTTTTTAACTTCAGAAAAATTTTCGTTATAATCAAAAAGATTAGCTTTTTCTTCTAACTCTTCATAAGTATAAGTATCTAATCCCTTTATCATTTTTTTTATTCCAGTATCTCTTGTATCATACTTTTTAAATAGATCTATAGTGTATTCAACATTTTGAATCTCTTTTTCAATTTGTTCAAGTTTCCTTGAAGGCTCTAGCTCACTCAGTCCCTCTTCTAAAATACTGTCCTCTGCATTTAAATCTGTAAAGTGTACATATCCAAATTTTTGGAGTTCTTTAAGAAGAGATTCTTTTTCTGAATCAAATGTAAATAAGCTGAAATTATTCATTTTAACTATTGCCATTTGTATTCACAATCCTCTCAGTTACTATACTTATTGCATCAGTTAAATCATCATCTTTTAGAGACTTTAGTTTATCTCTCTCAGCCATACCCTTTGCAAGTATAGGTTTTGCTGATTTTTCACCTGACAATTTAGCAGCAAGATATATCTCCTGTGCCTTTTCATTTGCTGAATTTATTACTTCTTTGTACTTTAAATCTGCTTCTTTGTAAGAGTTTTTTCTGACTTCACTTGCTTTTTCTTTTGCATTTTCAATTATTTTAAAAGCTTCTTCTTCTGCTTTTTTTATCGACTCCAATGCCTCTTTTGCCATAAATTCACCTCCACTCTATAAACATATAAACTATTATTACATATATAATTTTAACATAAAATCTCTTATAAATACTATAAAACAACGATTATTTAACATTATATTACTAATTGTTTAAAAATACCTTATAATAGGTTAATTAATACCTTGTTTTATATTGTATCATAATATTTATTATAAAAATAAAGTAAAAATCCTGCAGTTGTAGTGTGTGCTCTATCTAAAAGTATTTTTGACATATCTCTATAAAGCTCTTTATTATTACTATTTTTACTGCTTTGGTCTTTATAAACTATATTTGAGTACTTTCCATTCTCAACTATATAGTCTTTTAAGGATTCTAATCTTATGATTCCTTCTTTTTTCATATAAGAATTATCTTGAAATATATTCTTTTTAATCCATGTTTCATATGATTTATGACTATTTAAAAGCCTGTTATTGGCGTGCTGAGGCACTGTCATATCTTGTATAAGATGAGCTGCAGCCCCCAAATAAAAGATAGACTTTGGTATATTTCCAATTTCCATATAATATATAGCTTTTAATTTGTATTTTTGTGCTTCAACTAGGGCGTTCGAGAAACCATAAAGTCCTCTTTTCTTATCAGTGCTGTAAAAATGATTTATTGATTTAAAATCTTGATCAGCAAAAGTAACACCCTCATTCAATGAATTTATAAACGTTCTATAAAAATAAGCTTCTTTTATGTATCCCTCATTCTCCAAAATGTTCAAACTATTGTTATTTATGTACTGATGAACTATACAAGGAGTTTCCATAGCAATTCTTTTAATAGGATTTACCGCTTTAAAAACACCTGTAATAACCCTTCCATAAGTTAGCTCCATATTTCCTTTTTTTGTATCTAATATATTATCCATTTAATTCTCCATTTATTCAGATTATGCTTAAGTTTTTAAAATTTTCTGCTTGTTTTTAGCATTCATCTGAATATTATAACACTAAAAAATTAATAGTTGTAAATATTTCTTTATATTCACAACTATTAATTGATTTATTTTTATTTAATTTTTCATTTTATTTTTTATAAATCCAGGTAATATTCTATAAAGTTTTGGGCTTAAATCATAAATTTCTTTTTTCTTTATGAATCCAAATATTAACAGGCAATATACAAAAATAAAAGCTCCAATAATTATATTGCCCATTGTTAATATACTAGTATAAATATATCTAAGCTCCAGACTTCTTATACCTATACTTAATATATAAACCACAAATCCCATGATAATACTTGAAATTAGAGGAACAACTAAATTTTTAATTATTTCCATTTTATATCCTAATACTTTTGTTATCAAATAGTGGTTTAATAAAAATGGAACAAAATAATTTATAAAATGAGAAAAGACAGCTCCATATATGTTTATAGATGGAATCGAAACTAGGATAAAGTTTGAAAATAATTTAAGGCTAATTCCTAAAACCATAGTCATAACTCCCCAGTAAAATTTGCTAAAGCTTTGAAAAATAACATTTTGTATCTGTATAAAACCTAAAAATATAACAGTTATTGATCCAAACTTTAAAAGCTCTGCTCCACCACTTTTTGGATAAAGAAGTGCATAGATAGGATCTGCTAAAACCGTAAATCCTATAAAAGATGGAATAGTTATAAGTAAAAGCATCTTTACAGCGAAATCTATCTTTTCCTTAATCTCATTTTCGTCTCCTATAGCTTTTGCTCCAGAGAGACTAGGAAGAAGAACTGCTGCAAGGGATACAGATATAGTATTTGGTACTAAAAGAAGTGTCCTAAACCTGCTAAGATGACTAAACACAACTTTAGACGTAGTGTATGTAAGCCCAGCTATAATAAGTCTTTTATTAACTATAAACATATCAATAAATCCACCAATACTCATAAGGCCCGCACTTAAAGTTATTGGAAATGAATATTTTAAAAGTTTTTTTATCAGCTCTTTATTTGAATAGTAGTAACTATCAAAATCTTGAGTCTCTCGTTTAACTTTATGAAGTCTTCCTTTATAAAACTGTTTTGATAATATTATTACTGCAACCAAAGCTCCAATACTTGTACCTAGTGTAGCTCCCGCCACTCCAAGTTCTAAATTAATTTTAATAAATATATAAGACGCTCCGAGGGATATAGTAATATTGACAAACTGCTCAATCAACTTGGAAAAAGCATTTTGTGAGATATAGTTTTTCCCCAGAAAAAAGCCTCTATAAGCTGAGAGAATCGCTGTTATTAATATTGTAGGAGATAAAGCCCTTATAGAAAGGGTTGCCTCTGCTGAGTTTGCAGCATTTGCAATGTAAGGAGCCATAACATATAAAAGAAGAGATGCCAAAAGGCCACCAAAAATTAATATAGTTCTTGATAGCTTGAAAGCTCTAAGGGCATCTCTTGGGTTTTTCTTTGCATTAAGCTCTGCTATTAATTTAGCTATACCTCTTTGTATTCCTTCATTTGTAAGTACATATATAAGAGTAAAAGCTTCGTAAGATATAACATATATACCATGTCCAAAATCTCCCAGTATAAATATTAAAACTGGAATATATATAACAGATGTTAGCTTGACAAGAAGCTCAGCTATGGATAGATATGCAAAGCCTTTTCCTGTAGATACTTGTTTCATACCGATTAACCTCTCTAGATATCAAATTTTAATAAATCATTCTTTATTTTTTTAAGAGCTGGTGGAAGTTTTTCAGTGATTACTTTGCCATCTAGATATTCAAGAGGATATACTGCATCCTTAAATGTTATCTTGTAAGCATATAGGTACTGGTAAGTCAGGCCATATTTGTTAACAAAGTAGCTATTGTTTTCCTTACTTCCATATTTATTATCTCCAACTATAGGATTACCAAGATGATTAAGGTGGGCTCTTAGTTGATGGCTTCTTCCAGTTTTTAGGTCTAATTCTATAAATGAATACGCTCCACTTGATTCTAAAGTTTTAACTCCCATTTCAATATCTTTTAAGCCTTTACCATCTTTGTCATATATATTTGTATAATTTTGATCTTCTTTTTTGTCCATAAAAGCTTTGTGGGTTCCATCTTTAATTCTTCCATTTACAAGCGCTAGGTAATCTTTTTTAATATTGTTTTGTCTTGTCATTTCATTTAATGCTTTTAATGCTTGATAATTTTTAGCATATATAACAATTCCAGGTGTATTTCTATCTAACCTATTTACTGGTGATGGAGAAAACGTTAGCTCCTCTTCTGGATTGTAATCTCCTTTTTGAACAAGATATGATAATACCTGGTTTGTTAAGGTTTCATCTTCGCCTTCCATATCTTTATGTATAAGAATCCCTGGCCATTTTTCTATAAGAAGTATATTCTTGTCTTCATAAGTTACTTTAAACTCTGGCTCTATTAAGTCTACCGTTTTTTTAATGTCCGGCGCGTCTGTATAAATATATTTTATAACTATTTCGTCGCCGAGTTCTATAAATGTATTTTCTTTTCCTTTTGCACCATTAACTCTAATATCGCCTTTTCTGATTGCTTTATAAATTGCCGAAAGTGGAACGTCTTTTAAGTATTTTCTTAAAAACTTATCTAGTCTTTGTCCTGCTTCATTGATTCCGATTTCTATTTTCATTTTTTTCTCCTTATTTTACAAACTTAACTTTTCAGTTAAATTAAAAATCTACTTCGCTTTTTCTCTTTTCCATGTATTGTTTTTGGCGAATATATATTCAGTTCATTTTTTGCTCTTGTTATTGCAACATAAAATATCCGTCTTTCTTCTTCTATATTATCAAATGACGCACTATGTGGTATAAAGCCTTCTACTACATTTATAACAAATACCTTATCATATTCAAGTCCTTTAACTCCATGAATAGTTGAAAGAGTAATGTTCGAATCATTCTTGTCATCCTCTTCTTTTGATCTCTTTATAAGATCTAAAGGATTACTATAGTAGGATACTATTTCCTTTAATTCAAAGAGTTCTTCTTCTAGTTCGCTAAAATCCCTAAATGATCTTTTTGCATATTCTTTTAGGTATCTTTTATATTCAAGAGTTGTTTCTATAAATGTTATAGCCCTATTGGTTTCCATTCCTTTTATCTTATCTAAATTTTTTAAAAATTCACGACTTTTAATTATTGCATAATTATTTTTTGTTGGGTTTAAAAGAACATCTTCAATGTCTGCACCTTGGCTTATTTTACTCATATCATATCTTGATATAAATCTGTAAGGCTTATTTATAACTTTTAAAAGAGCCTTTGGATCATTAAAGTATGCATATTCAAAATAAGAAAGTATGTCTCTTGCTATAAAGCTTTTAAAAAAACTATAGTTATCTTTTGAATTAAAGCTTATATTTTCTTTACTTAAAAATTCTTTTATTCTTAACCCTTCTGAATTAGTCCTATAAAGTATAGCGTAAGATTCAAATTCTTCCTTAAGTAATTCTTTTTTTATGTCTAAAAGCATAAGTTCTTGATTTTCCGGAAAAATCTTATAAATTTTAGTATCACCCTTACGCCTTGCAAGAAGATCTTTATCATTTCTAAACTTATTATATTTTATTACTTCTTTCGCGTATTTCACAATATTTTCTGTGCTTCTATAATTATATTTTAAGTATAATTTTTTACCATCAAAAACTTCTTCAAAATCAAGCATACCCTTCGGATCTGAGCCTCTAAAAGCATAAATGCATTGATCCTCATCGCCAACACCGAATAAACTTCTACCATCAGCCATTTCTCTTATTATTTTAAGCTGTATAGAATCCAAGTCTTGAAACTCATCAACTAAAATATGAGTATAAATATTTTGAAATGAAGCTTTAAAATCTTTATTTAAAAGCATCTTAAGCATCTCTATCTGAAGATCATCAAAATCTAAAAGTCCTAGTTTTTTTCTTTCTGATTCATATAAATTATACGCCTTTTTGAAATTATCTTCATTATGTTTAAAATCAAGTTCATCAGTCTCTCCTAAAAAATCTTTAATTTTAAAAACTGATATGTCATTTAAGACTCTATCTATCTCACTTGAATCTATCTTAAGTTTTTTTTGTATTTTATTTCTAATAATATATTCATTTTTTCCATATATTAAATTAATACTACTGTTTAATTGCCTAAGCATTTTAAAGCAAAGCCCATGAATTGTTCCAAAAAAAGGCAAACTTCCCTTGTATCCTGTAAATCTCTCTTTCATTTCAATTGAAGATGCTTTTGAAAAAGTAAGGACAAGTATTTTTTCTGAATCAATTCCTTTTTCAAGTAGAAAATTAAGTCTTTCTAACATTACTGTTGTCTTCCCAGATCCTGGGGGAGCAACTACTAGAACCCTATCCTCTTTTGTAAGATAAGCTTCTTTTTGATATTTATCTAATTCCAAATTGTCACCCCTATATAAATGTATAACTACAAGTATTATATACCATGAACTATTAATGAGCTAATCCTAAGTTATTAATTTTACGCTAAATCTAATGAAGAGTCTACTTATAAAAAATAGAACATGTGATATAATAGATGAAAAGTAAATTAATACTTAAATAAATAGGATTAGGTGATGAAATGGATAGAGTAATTGATGTAAGGAATGGTCGTAATTTGACTATGCTTACTGATTTTTATGAATTAACTATGGGTAATGGATATTTTGAGCAAGGGATTGGAGATACAATCGCTTATTTTGATATGTACTACAGAAGAATTCCTGATAATGGTGGCCTTTGTATTATGGCTGGGGTTGACCAACTTATTGAATATCTTGAAAATTTAACTTTTACAGATAAAGATATTGAATATCTCAGAAGTAAAAATATGTTTGATGAAAAATTTTTAGACTATCTTGCAAACTTTAAATTTGAATGTGATGTTTTTGCAGTTCCAGAGGGAACTCCTGTATTTCCAAATGAACCTTTAGTAACCGTTAGGGGACCAATAATTCAAGCTCAGTTTGTTGAAACTATGATTCTTCTTACAATTAACCACCAAACATTAATTGCAACCAAAGCAAATAGAATTGTAAGGGCAGCGGATGGAAGAGATGTAATGGAGTTTGGTTCAAGAAGGGCACAGGGCTATGATGGTGCCATCTATGGTTCTAGGGCTGCCATTTTAGGTGGATGTATATCATCTGCAAATACATTGGCTGAGATAATGTTTAATGTACCATCAACTGGAACAATGGCTCATAGCTGGGTTCAAATGTTTGATTCAGAATATGAATCTTTTAAAAAATGGGCAGAAGTTTATCCAGATAACTGTTCACTTCTTATTGATACATATAATACTTTAAAATCCGGAGTACCTAATGCTATAAAAGTATTTGATAAATATGTTGTTCCTAAAGGGTTTAGGCCTAAATCTGTAAGGCTTGACTCAGGAGATATAACCTATCTTTCAAAGCAAACACGAAAACTTTTAGATGAAGCTGGATATGAGGATGTAAAGATTATTGCAACAAATTCACTGGATGAATATATAATCAAGGATGTTCTAGCACAAGGAGCTAAAATTGATTTATTTGGTGTTGGAGAGAGACTTATCACTGCAAGATCAGAGCCTGTTTTTGGTGGAGTATATAAACTTGTAGCCATAGAAAAAGAAGGTAAAGTTATTCCTAAAATCAAAATAAGTGAAAATCAGGAGAAAATAACTACTCCTCATTTTAAAAAGACATATAGAATTTTCTCAAAGAAAGATGACTCTGCTATAGCTGATCTTATATGTGAACATGATGAAGTAATTGATGAAACAAAACCTTTAACAATTTTCGACCCAATATATACATGGAAAAAAAGAACTATTAAAGATTTTTATTTAAAGGAACTACAAGTACCAATATTTAAAAAAGGAAAGTTAGTCTATAAAAGTCCAACAGTACTAGAAATAAGAGAGTATTCTGAAAAACTAGTAAATAAACTTTGGCCTGAAATGCTAAGACTTGAAAATCCACATAAATATTATGTTGACTTATCCCATAAACTTTGGAATACAAAACATGATTTACTTGTTGAACAAGCAGAAATCTTTGATATAGATAATAAATAAAATAATATTTCTTAAAGAAAGATTATTAATTTAATCTTTCTTTTTTTTATGAACAATAGAAAAACTATGATATAATACCTAATTGTAAATATATATAAAAACTAGAATGGAGCAAAATAAATGAAAAGCACAACAAATAAGACAGAGCTGCTTGTAAAATCAGCAATAGTAGCTGCTATATATGCTGTAACTACTATGATTAATCCTTTATCATATCTTGGTATACAGTTTAGAATTTCAGAGGTTTTAGTCCTACTCGTATTAATAGATAAGAGGTATATAACGCCTCTTGTAATTGGAAATATAATTGCAAATCTTAATAGTCCCCTTGGCTACTTTGATATTATATTTGGTTCACTTGCTACACTTATTTCTTTATTATTAATAATAAAGACAACTAACCTTTTTATCGCTACTTTATGGCCAGCAATAGTTAACGGCCTTATAATTGGAATTATGCTTAACAGACTACTTAATTTACCTCTTCTACTTTCAATAGCACAAGTATTTATAGGAGAATTTGTTATAGTATCAATATTCGGATATATATTATTTAACAAGATATTAAAAGATGAAGTTTTAATATCAAAACTAAGGATAAGTTAAATAAATAAGTCAAAGCTTAATCTCAGTAAATAATATTGATTGATAATGACTATTAATTATGATATTATTTATTTAACTGGTAAATTGTCAAATTAAGGAGAAAAATATGAACACAATGACAAAAGTATTTAAAGAAAATAAATTGAAACTAACACCACAGCGTATTGCTGTTTATGATTATCTTATTAATACAGACAAACATCCATCTGCAGAAGATATTCACGACGATCTTTATGAAACATTCCCCACTATGAGTCTTGCAACCGTTTATAAATCATTAAAAGTCTTAAGTGAAGTTGAATTAATATCAGAAATTAATTTAGGCGAAGGAAATTTTAGATATGATGCAATAGTGGAAGACCATCCCCATATAAAATGCACTATTTGTAATAAAGTTGAAGATATAGAAGGTGTAGCTATGGAAGTTTTTAATAAAGAAATTAAAAAACATACTGATTATAATATAACTAGTAATAAATTATATTTTTTTGGTGTTTGCAGAGATTGCCAAGAAAATAAAGAATAAAAATTTACTAAGTAAGAGGGTTAGCCCTCTTTTTTTGTTTGCAAATGGAAAATCCAGGGATTTCTCCCTGGATTTTGTAATGGTGGATAATTTTGTGTGATACTTATATTATAAGTTTTCATTCTAATTTTATTCTCTTTATTACACAAAACTCCATTTTATTTAATTATAATTCTTTGAAAATCTCATCTATAACGTCTTGAATATTTTCTTTTGTCACAGAAGAATAAAGAATTAATTTTTCATTTTCTCTTAAATCAAGAGTTTCTCTTATTATTTTCTCGTTTTTCTTTCTGTCATTTCTTTTAAGCTTATCAAGTTTTGTTCCAACTACGACTATTTCTTTCCCAAAATGCCTCATATAATTAAGCATTACAAGGTCATCTTCAGTAGGTTTATGTCTTGAATCTACCAGAAGAACAAATCTTTTAAGATTTTCACTTTTATTTATATAATCTTCTATGATTTTACCCCATTTAGCTTTTTCAGTTTTTGATATTTTAGCATATCCATATCCTGGAAGATCCACTAAAACCATTTTATCATTTATCCCGAAAAAATTAACAAGTCTTGTTCTACCTGGAGTAGATGATGTTCTTGCAAGTTTGCGTCTGTTTGTTATGGAGTTAATTGCTGTTGACTTACCAACATTAGATCTACCTACGAAAGCTACTTCAGGTAAGTTAAGCTCTGGATACTGCTCTTTTCTAACAGCTGAAGTTATAAAATCAGCTGATTTTATAATAACCATATTAAGCCTCCTTAAACACCGTGTCTAAGACTTCACTAATATCTTCTACAGTAATGTAATTAACTTTATTTAAAACACTTTTTGGTAATTTGTCTAAATCTTTTTTATTATCTTTCGGGAATATGATTGTCTCTATTCTTGACCTCACTGCAGCTAATGACTTTTCTTTTATACCACCAATTGGAAGAACTCTTCCGGTTAATGTTATTTCTCCTGTCATAGCTATTTTCTGATTTACTTTTTTACCTGTTAGGGCAGAAACCATAGCTGTAGTCATTGTGATCCCAGCAGATGGTCCATCTTTTGGAACCGCGCCTTCTGGAACATGAATATGGATATCTTTTGTTTTATAAAAATCTGGTGAAACCCCAAGTTTTTTGCTGTTACTTCTAATATAAGAATAGGCTGCCTTTGCAGATTCTTTCATAACATCTCCAAGTTGCCCTGTAAGCTCGAGCTTTCCCTTACCATCCATAACAGTTACTTCAATTGGTAGAATATCTCCACCATATTGGGTATAGGCAAGCCCTGTTACTACACCAGTTTTAAATTCTTCTTTACTTCTTTCATATCTATGTCTTACATGTCCTAAGAATTTTTTAATCATTGTAATATTTACACTTACATTTTCTTTGCTTTCTTCAAGCATATAAGCGATAGATTTTCGGACAGCTTTAGAAATTTCTCTCTCAAGGCTTCTTACACCTGATTCTAATGTATATCCTTCAATAATAAGTTTTATCGCATTATCAGAGAATTCAATTGTACCGTCATCCTTACTATGTTCTTTTAGAACCTTCGGTATTAAATGATTTTTAGCAATATGCAGTTTTTCTTCATAGGTATATCCTGATATTTCAATTATTTCCATCCTATCAAGCAAAGGTCTTGGAATTGTATCTAAAGTATTTGCTGTTGTAATAAACATAACGTCACTTAAATCCATCTCTACTTCAAGGTAGTGGTCTCTAAAGCTGTAGTTTTGTTCAGAATCTAATACTTCCAGTAAAGCATCAGCTGGGTCTCCCCTAAAGTCATTTGCCATTTTATCTATTTCATCAAGTAAAAATAAAGGATTCTTACTTTTAGCTTCTTTCATTCCATAAACTATTCTTCCAGGTATACTTCCAACATATGTTCTTCTATGGCCTCTAATTTCAGCCTCGTCTCTAACTCCACCTAGAGACATCCTTACATAATTCCTGTTAAGAGCCCTAGCTATAGATTTTGCAATTGATGTTTTTCCAACCCCCGGAGGACCTACTAAACATATTATAGGACCTTTTAAAGATTTACTAGTATTTATTACTGCAAGGTATTCTATTATTCTATCCTTAACATCATAAAGTCCATAGTGGTCTTCATTTAAAATTTCCCTTGCTTTCTTTATATCTGTATTGTCTTTAGTCTTTTTATTCCATGGAATATCAATTAACCAATCTAAATAGGTTCTTATAACTCCACCTTCTTGTGAATATGGACTACTGTTTTCCAGTTTATTTAATTCATAAAAAGCTTTCTCTTTAGCTTCCTTAGGCATTTTTGCCTTATTAATCTTATCTCTATATTCTCTAACTTCGTTTGAAGCATCATCGCCCATTCCAAGTTCTTCTTGAATAGCCTTAAGCTGCTCTCTCAGATAATATTCTTTTTGCCCTTTATCTATATTGCTTTTTACTTTAGTTCCTATCTTTTTCTCAACTTTTGCAATTTCAAGTTCATTATTTAATATAATAAGTAAATTCTCTAGTCTTTCTTTTATAGGAAGAGAATCTAGTATTTTCTGTTTGTTATCCTGAGAAATCATAAGATAAGATGAAACTGTATCTGCAAATCTTCCTGGTTCTTTTATATCATCTAAGGATTCTACTGACTCTTTTGGCATTATACCTGTGTGCTTTATATATGAGTCTAGTGATAATTTAAGTGATCTCATTAAAGCTATTTCTTCAGTAGTATTTTCTTCTTTTGTATCATCTTCTAATACTTCAATGTTTGCCGTAAAGCTATCTTCATCAACAACATCGATAACTCTAGCTCTAGAAATACCCTCGACAAGAACTCTAACTGTATTGCCAGGTAGCTTTAGAAGCTGCCTTATTATGCAGTAAGTTCCGATTTCATGTAAGTCATCTATTTTTGGATCTTCAACTTTACTATCCTTTTGAGGAAGTAAAAATATCTCTTGATTGTTTATCATAGCATCATCTAATGCTTTAATTGATTTTTCCCTACCCACATCAAAATGTAAAACCATGTAAGGAAATATTGTAATCCCCCTTAAAGGTATCATAGGGAGGGTCTTTTGATTAATTTTCATAATTTACTCCTCTCTAAAATGGACAAACCCTTCGGCCTGTCCATAAAATTATGCTATATCTTCAATTTTGTCTTTATAAGTTATTTCAGGTAATTTATTTTTTATTGTCTCACCTGATATTAATACTTTTTTAATAGTATCATCTGAAGGGATATCAAACATAATATCTTTCATTATATCTTCTATTATAGACCTAAGTCCTCTTGCACCAGTATTTCTTTTTATAGCTTCTATTGCAATTTCTTTTAAAGCATCTTTGCTAAATTCTAATTCAACATCATCCATTTCAAACAATTTTGTATACTGTTTTACCAATGAGTTTCTAGGTTCACTTAATATTTCAATAAGGTCCTCTTCAGTTAAATTATTTAAAGTTACTACAATAGGAACTCGTCCAACAAATTCTGGTATAAGGCCAAATCTTAAAAGATCTTCTGGTAAAAGTTGCTGTAACGTTTTACCTATGTTTTTTTCTGCCTTAGATTTTATCTCAGCACCAAAACCTATCGAAGAATCTTGTGTTCTTTTTTCAATTATCTTATCTACACCATCAAAAGCTCCACCTAATATAAATAATATGTTTGATGTATCTATTTCAAGTAGTTCTTGATGTGGATGCTTTCTTCCACCTTGTGGTGGAACTGAAGCTGTAGTACCTTCTAGTATTTTAAGTAACGCCTGCTGAACACCCTCTCCAGAAACATCTCTAGTAATAGAAGGGTTTTCAGATTTTCTTGCAACTTTATCTATTTCGTCAATATATATTATTCCTCTTTCAGCTTTTTCCATGTCATACTCTGCATTTTGTACAAGCTTTAAAAGAATATTTTCAACATCTTCTCCAACATAACCAGCCTCAGTTAATGTTGTAGCATCTGCTATTGCGAAAGGTACATCTAAATATTTTGCTAAAGTCTGAGCTAAAAGTGTTTTTCCTGTACCTGTAGGTCCAAGTAAAAGTATATTTGATTTTTGTAGCTCTACATCACTTTCTTCATTGTAATTAACTCTTTTGTAGTGATTATATACTGCTACTGCAAGTGATCTCTTAGCATCATCTTGTCCAATAACATAACTATCTAGATGGTTTTTTATTTCTATAGGCTTGGGAAGATCTTCAAAATCTATTTCTTCTTTTATATCTAGTTCTTCTGTAACTATATCATAGCAAAGCTCTATACACTCGTCACAAATATATACTCCTGGCCCTGCTATGAGCCTTTTAACTTCATTTT
>JAAZDF010000036.1 GCA_012512905.1 Clostridium sp. | reverse complement strand
ATTAAACTCAGAGCCCTCGATCATAATAGACAAGGAATACATAGAGCAAGTGTGTGTACGTACTAGACGCGATAGCAAAAATATAAGCTTCATAGCTCTAAATGATGGAAGCATTATAAATCATTTACAGATAAGAGCATGAACATAGAAAACACTACTAACATTTTAATTTTTTTAACCATTGTTGCTCCTTTTTGTTACGATAATCCTCTCTCCTCATATACATAATAGATTATAATTATTATGAAATCTAAGTCTACCTAAATGTACTATTTTAATATATGATTGATTTCTATATTTAAATATTACCATTTTCTTTATTTGAAAACAACTCCTCTGGCAGATCGGTCGTGTAAAATGGGTGTGGGAATATAAAAAAGAAAATCCTCTCGCGCATGCTCAAAGACAATTATAATATGTTTTCTGGATGAATAATATACAATGAAATCTAAATGTTTATATAAATTTGTGTGATTCACTCTTATATCAGCAATTATCTTTGTAACAGATAATTTCTTGACATCGCTTTGACATCACTAGCATATTTATAGACCTTTTAAAAGCTTAGATCATCAAAAAAGCCTTTATCTAAAGGCTTTTAGAGATTCACATACTCTGATTGCAACTACTCCCACTCAGCTACCGAATTTTTGTCACGTTTATCAAAACGCCTGTATAAAGGCTGTTTTAGGGTCACTTTTCTCTGTATTCTCTACATTCTCAGGTTTATCATACTTTTTGACATCACTTTGACATCACTAAGCTTATTATTCATATCTAATTACCACTGTAGCACTAACTTGATTAGGATTTATATCTGCTAGTTCAATAGAATCTAATGACAAAAGTTCGTTTCTTTCTATAAAAGCAGTTAATCCAGTTAAAGTGATAAAAAATGCGCTATCTGTATAATAATCTGCGAAAATTACAAAGTTTAGTTTTTTAATATTCAATATCTTTGATACAATTTCTTTAATCATAAATGGGTATAATAAATCTCCATCTTTCTTAATTGTTCCCAAATATGATGTGTCTTCTATTAAAAAACCAAGTTTCATTTTTTCTTCTTTCACACTAAATACTTTACCAATTTCAGTTTTATAAGCTGTAATTTTTGCAATATGATTATTGAGATTTCTATTAAAACTATTATAATAAAATTCAATTGTTGGGTTTACTATCAATCTGTCGTGAGAAGTTATGGTGTTTATTCTCTCTTTGTCTTCTTTAATAATATTTTGCACCTTTATATTGTGTTCACTTTTCTTTTGTGCTGCCTCAGCTTTTAAGAAACTCCCCTTTTTAGTTTCTTTTGAAGAGTTGAACTCAAAGTGTTCTATACCAAATATAAGGTTATTAAACTCAGAGTTAATAATAATATCTGGGTACTCCTGATCAAAATAAACTTGATTTGCTGAATTATATAGCTTGAATAGAAAATCTTTATCTTCTTCTACTAGTAACTGTATCTTGCCTGTATTTAAGTATTTTTCGAATATTCTGGAATTATCTCTTATATTATTCTGTGTTTTTTTCATATAAACCGCCTATACTGCTTTTTAATAAATTTGGATACTCTACAAATTCAAACCCTCATATAATGCATTAATATCATCTTGCCTGATTCCTAAGTATCGCTTAGTCATGTTTAAATTGCTGTGGTTTAAGGTTTCCATTATTAACGCAGTACTAAAACCTTGTTTCCATGCATGGTAGCCCCAGGTCTTTCTTAATGTGTGTGTTCCGACATTATCTTCGATCCCAACTGCGTTCGCTGCATCTTTTAAGATGTTCAAAGCCTGTTGTCTAGTAATAGGCTTATTACTGCTTTCTCTTGATTTAAATATGTAGTCATTAAGCTCACAATCATCTAAAGTCTCAAGT
>JAAZDF010000248.1 GCA_012512905.1 Clostridium sp. | reverse complement strand
TCAAAGTCCATATCTGCAACCCACATAGGTAGAAGATCTTCACTTCCATAATTATCTTTTAAATTGTTCCACTTTATAGAATCAGTTCCTTTTCGATTTACTATTTTATCAAAGTTATATTTCATATATATTTTCCCCCTTGTTTTCTATAATTAGCTCGTTGCAGAACTCTACAACTCGCATTTTTGCTAGACTTTAATCTATTGAAATGGCAAGAATCCCCCCATTTTGGGTATATATACAGTACTAATATGTGTATAACTCAAAACAAATTCGAAAGGAGAATTCTATGCCAGTTTCAGCTAATCAATTAAACTTTTGTAACATTTCTACTAACTTCGATACTTTCTATAATCAAAATCAAGATAATTTACTTTCTTTACTTGATGAATTTATTAATATTAGTGATTTTATTCCTTTTTCTTTTTATCAAAAATATTATTCTAAATTTGGTGTTAAAAGAGACTTTACTCTTGAATCTATGCTTAATGCTTTTATTGTTAAAAACATTTTATCCATTCCTTCTATTGATCTTTTGATTACCATCTTATCTATTTCTTCTGAACTTCGTCAGTTTTGTGGCTTTTTAAAAGTTCCTCATAAGTCTCAGTTTTCTAGGTTTAAGTCTGATTTTCTAGATGGTTTTAATGATTTATTTAATAATTTAGTTGATTTTACTGAGGAAATTTCTGAAGCTATTAATCCCTTTTTATCTTCTATCTTAATTACTGATACTACTGGGATTGAAGCTTATGTTACTGAAAACAATCTTAAATTTTATCAATCTCAACTTAAAAAGTCTAAATCTCATGCTAAGCATTTTGCCAAAACTAATCCTAGTTCAGGTTTTGATGTTGAAAAGTATGCTCAAGGTCAAATGCCTAAGTTTGCTTCTTCTAATCCAGATGCTAAGCTTACTTATCTTAATGGTCATTTTGGTTATTTTTTAAAATGTATTGTTTCTACTAACGCCCTTGGACTTGTTAGAAATGTTAATTTTTATGATTCTGATAACAATCTTGATCAAGATCTAAGGCCTCAGGATGTTAAGGACTCTTTTGATGCTAAATCTTTAATTCCTTCTTTAGAAACTTTCTTTCAGCTGCATCCAAAATTTACTTATAAATACTTTTTAGGTGATTCTGGATTTGATGCTGATGATAATTATGCCTATCTTCACAAGAAAAGTATTATGCCTATTATTAACTTGAATCCCCGTAATTCTCAAGATTTGCCTCAGCCAGGATTCAATGATATTGGTATTCCTCTTTGCCCATATGATCCTTCCTTACCTATGGTTTTTGATGGTATCACTAGGGAAGAAGGCCGTGCTGATAGAATTAAGTATCTCTGTCCTAAGTCTAAAAAGGTCAACTTTGGTGGTAAACTTAAATATGTTTTAAGTTGTGAAAATCCTTGTACTTCTTCGAAGTGTGGCCGTATTAAACAACTTACTATTCATCATAACTACAGGTTTAACACTTCCATGCCTCGTGATAGTCTCAAGTGGCAAAAACTATATAAGCTAAGAACAATTTGCGAAAGATCAATTGCTCAGATTAAGAATTTTATCCAAATCAAAACTTCTAAAGTTAGAAACACTGTATCTTTAAAATCAGATGTATTGCTTGCATGTATTTCTCAGTTAATTGCTTTTATTCTTATCTTCAAAACTGGCAATTCAGATAAGCCACTTGCTATTAAAAATCTAATAGCTTAATTACTAAATTAAATCGAAAAATTTAACTGGTTAAATTTAACCTTTAGTTTTTTATGCCTTTTTTGTGTGTATATCTGATAGTTTGAATAGTTTTTTGAAGTTTAAATATTTAAACTTGTGGATAACTCCAAATTTACATTCTGCAACTATCTAATATTAGTTTTTAAAAGCTTTATAAATTGATGCTATTGATTTATCAAAATCTGCATTTTCAACTCCAACTATTACATTTAGTTCACTAGAGCCCTGAACTACCATTCTAACGTTTACTCCACTTTGAGATAAACATGTAAACATCTTTGATAATATACCCTTAGTTCTAATCATTCCTCTACCAACTACTGCTATAAGTGACATATTTGGATAGGCGATTATTGAGTCTGGATTACAATATATTTTAATCTCTTCTATAATTTTATCTAGCTTAGAATTGAGCTGTGATGCTTGAACTACTAACGATATAGAATCTATACCCGATGGCATATGTTCGATTGATACATTATTAGTTTCTAATACAGTTATTAACTTTCTTAGAAAGTCTTTTTCGGCAATCATTCGAGTCTTTTCAATAGAAATAACTGTAAAGTCCTTTTTACCAGCAATTCCTGTTATCGTCTCTGTATTATTTACTGGGTACAAATCATCTACTATTTTAGTTCCTGGATCTTGTGGAGAATTTGTATTTTTTATATTTATTGCAATACCCTTCTTCCTATACT
>JAAZDF010000247.1 GCA_012512905.1 Clostridium sp. | reverse complement strand
TTAAAAAACAAGGAGATATAGTGAAAAAGGGGGAAGCTATTATAAAGATTGATCCTGAATTTATAAAGTCCAAGGGGATTTCTCTTATTAGCCCTGTAATCTTTACTGAGCCATCATCCCTTAAAGAATTTAATGCTGTAGAGAATAAAGAAGTTAAAGCTGGAGAAGATGTAATTCTTACTTATAAAACTAAATAAATCGCTAAGACTTTATTCACAACATTTCATTATCCTAGACTAACTTTTATTTTCCTAGTAAAAAACCTCCATTTAAAATATGGAGGTTTTTTATATTAATCTTTAAATCAATTTTTCTATTACATTTTCTATATTATTACCTATCACACACTTTTGGACCTACTAGTCCTTTTTAAAACTGGGAATGATATAGCCTTGAATATTCCCCGCCCTTTTCAATCAGTTCGCTATGAGGTCCTTCTTCTACTATTCCCTTTTCAGTAAGAACAATTATCCTATCTGCATTTTTTATAGTTTGAAGTCTGTGAGCTATTATAAGAGTTGTCCTATCCTTTGAAAGTTCTACTATTGACTCCTGAATTATAGCTTCACTTTTATTATCTAAAGATGATGTAGCCTCATCTAGAATAAGTATTGGAGGGTTTTTTAGGAACATTCTAGCTATAGATATTCTTTGTTTTTGACCACCTGAAAGCTTTGCCCCTCTTTCTCCAATATATGTATCGAATCCACCCGGAGTTGCCATAATAAAGTCGTAGGCATTTGCTTTTTTAGTTGCTTCTATTACTTCTTCAGGTGTAGCATCTAATTTTCCATATATTACGTTTTCATAAATAGTTCCTGAAAATAAAAATACATCTTGCTGAACTGTACCTATTCTTTTTCTAAGACTCTCTACCGTTAGATCTTTTATACTATGGCCATCTATTTTAATATCTCCACTATCTATTTCATAGAATCTTGGAAGTAAGTTACACATAGTTGTTTTTCCAACACCACTTGGCCCTACAATAGCTAGAGTTTCTCCTGGAATAATACTTAAGTTTATATTTCTTAAAACAGATTCTTCCTCACCATAGGAGAAATTAACGCTTTCATACTCAACGCTACCCTTAATATTCTTATCTAACTCATAGGCCCCTTCTTTATCTACAATCTCAGGCTCTAAATCCATAATTTCAGTAAATCTTTGAAAGCCTGACATTCCTCTTTGAAACTGCTCTACAAAATTTGCAAGCCTTTTTACTGGCTGAAGAATAAGTCCCATATAAATTACGTAGGCTACCATATCTCCTAGGTCTATTCTCCCTAGATAAACAAAATATCCACCAAAAGTTAAGGCCGAAAGGTTAAGTAAATTTGAAAATAAGTTTATTCCTCCGTTAAAAATCCCAAGATATCTTACAGACTCTCCCCTTAAGACTTTAAAAGCATCATTACCCTTATCAAATCTTTCTTCCTCAAAGCATTCATTTGTAAAACTTTTTACAACTCTAACACCTGATATTGTATCTTCTAAATCTGCGTTTATATTAGAAAGCTGCTTTCTCATATTTCTAAATGTTCTTCTCATCTTATTATTATAATAAATTGCAAACCAAAGTAAAAATGGAACTAGGGCAAATATTATAAGAGTAAGCTGAACATTTATATTCATAAGCAGGAAAAATGATCCTGTAAGCATTAAAACTGAAATAAATATATCTTCTGGTCCGTGATGAGCAAGCTCAGATATATCATTTAAATCATTTATAAGTCTTGACATTATATGCCCTGTTTTTGTTTCATCAAAAAATTTAAAGGAAAGTTTTTGTATATGAGAGAAGATATCTTTTCTCATATCATATTCCATTCTTACACCTAAAAGGTGTCCGTAGTAGCCTACAAAATAATCAAGTAATAATCTAAATAAATACATTACAATAAGTGCAATTCCAAATCTTACAAGAAGTCCCATATTTTTATTTGGTATAATATCATTTATAAATAGTCTTGTAACTTGTGGAAACACAAGATCTGTAAGTCCTATAAGCATAGCCGCAAACATATCTAAGAAAAATAGTAGTTTATGAGGCTTATAATAGTGTATAAACCGTTTAATCATTAATAATCTGCCTCCTTAACCAAGTTAAATTTTATATCTACTTATTATACCAAATATTTCCATTATAATTTCTTGTCTCTTAAAAATCTTATTGTTTAATAGAAAATCTGTTACTTTAGCCCTGTCTTTTTAGACTTTTCTTACTTATAAACCTATCAAGCTTAAGATATATATAAATTAAAGTA
Organism: Clostridium sp.; assembly: GCA_012512905.1. GTDB lineage: Bacteria > Bacillota > Clostridia > Clostridiales > Clostridiaceae > JAAZDF01. The sequence goes on along the minus strand of JAAZDF010000247.1, from coordinate 1,456 downwards.
GTATAATAGTATAAGAACAATACAGGAGGTTATAAAAATGATTATTTTTGCTCACAGAGGATATTCACAGATATATCCAGAAAACACAATGATAGCTTTTAAAAAAGCTATAGAGGTAGGCGCTGATGGAATTGAAACAGATGTACATTTAACAAAAGATGGTGAAATTGTGATAACCCACGATGAAACATTAGAAAGAGTTTCTAATGGAACAGGGATGGTTAAGGACTATACTTATGAAGAACTTTTGAAATTTGATTTTGGCGTGAAAAAATCAGATCAGTTTAAAGGAGAAAGAGCTCCAAAACTTATTGATCTTATAAAGTTAATAAAAGATACTGATTTACTTCTTAATATTGAAATAAAGGTAGGATTTCCTCTTTATCCAGGTATTGAAGAAAAGGTTTTAGATATGATTATAGAAGAAGGAATTTTAGATAGGGTTATAATTTCAAGCTTTAACCACTACTCTCTGGCTTTACTTAGAAATTTAAATAAAGATGTGAAAATTGCTCCTCTTTACGCTTCAGCTTTATATAAACCTTATGATTATGCTAAAAGCCTTGGAGCGAATATTATACATCCAAACCATAAAGTAATAAATAAGGATGTAGTTAAAGAATGCCATGAAAACGGAGTTAAAGTAAATATGTATACTGTCAATAATCTAGATTTAGCTAAAAAGTTAAAGGCGATGGGAGCTGACGGAATAATGACTGATAATCCAGAGCTAATGATAAATAATTTAAAGGATGTGAGTCATGGGGAGTAAACTTAATTATAAGAAAACTTTTTTACTAGGATTTGGTTTTTTTGCAATAAGTATAACTTGGAGTGTATATAATGCATTTATGCCATTACTTCTTGGTAAATTTATTGTAAGCTCTGCATTAATTGGATTTATAATGACAATAGATAACTATCTTGCTCTTTTTATTCAACCAGCTGTAGGGTTTTATTCAGATAAAATAAAGACCCGCTTTGGTAAAAGAATGCCATTTATAATGGTTGGAATGCCTTTAGCTGCTTTTTTCACATTTTTAATTCCTATATCTAATTCAATGATTACACTTATATTTGCTTTAGTATTTATGAATCTTTCAATGAGCATTTATAGGTCACCTGTTATCGCTTTAATGCCTGATATTACACCAACAAAAAACAGGTCCAAAGCAAATGGTATTATAAATTTAATGGGAGGAATTGGTTCATTAACAGCTTATATTATAGGCGGAAAACTTTATGATATGAATGAATCTTATCCTTTTGTTCTTTCAGCTTTTTTAATACTTATTTCTTTTATAGTTTTATTTATTGGAATTAAAGAAAAAAGGGATGTAATTGCATACCAGCAAGTAGAAGAAGAAAGTAATTTATTTCAAGGCATGGGTGTTGTTTTAAAAGATAAGAATACAACTTTTCTTTTACTTGCAATAATGTCTTGGTTTATTGCTTA
>JAAZDF010000246.1 GCA_012512905.1 Clostridium sp. | reverse complement strand
TCATTATTACTTTTATAATACAACTTAAAAATGTATAATCTATTAATAGAGTTTGTCATAATAATAAATTTAAAAAATATAGACTATTATTGCTAGAAAAATCGATATAAAACAAATCTAATCGCGGAGTAGTAGGTTTAAGCTAAAGATATTAATAATAAATTAGGTCCTAATATTGTTTGATGAGGACTAAGTAGTAATAACTAGAAAAAGTTGAAGTCTTATAATATTTGCTTAATGAGCTTCTATCCGTCTTAAAAAAAGTACCTACTGTGCTTTAGCTCAATAGTGGGGTTCATTTAATAGTGATTAAATTGTAACCTTGAGATCTATAAAAAGAAAAAAATTATAGCTAAAAATTATAGCCAATTCTGAAGTTATCAGCTTCAGAATTGATTAAATAATATACTTAGATATAATGATGATGAATAGTGCTTTATAATTAGATGGCAAAGCTTTTTGCCAGTGATAAATAGACCAATGTCAAAAACATTCGATAGCGAAAAATAAATACTTTTATTAAGCTATAAGAGAAAGGAGAAGGTAAAAGATGGAATTAGGAAGTCAGATAAGATACTACCGAAATAAATTAGATATCTCTCAGGAAAGATTGGCAGAAAAAATTTATGTTTCAAGGCAGTCCATATCTAATTGGGAAACCAATAAAAACTATCCCGATGTAAATAGTCTGATTCGCTTAAGTGAAGTTTTCAACATCTCCTTGGATATTTTAATGAAAGGAGATTTAGAAAAGATGAAAAAAGAAATAAGTGAAAAAGATCAGAAAGATTTTGGGAAATATAGCAATATTATAGCAGTATTATTTGGATTATTAATATTAACACCAGCACCATTGTTGTTTTTTTTGAAAAAACTTGGCATAGCTATTTGGATTGTATTAGCTATTATAACTATGTATGCTGCAATTTTGGTTGAAAAAAAGAAAAAGAAATTAGATATACATACTTACAGAGAAATTATTGCTTTTAGAGAGGGTAAGAATTTAGAAGAAATTTTAAAAGCAAGAGAAGAAGGTAAACGTAAAAATCAAAAAACATTAATTTCTATTATTTTTGCAGTAATTACTTTGTTATTAGCAATTTTCATTATGTCTTTAACTAATATATTTTTCTAAGCTGCTAGAAAAACATATCAATTAATAGAAGATTTAAAATGCGAGAGTAATGGTGAAAAAATAAAAATGGAGGTGACTATATGAAAAAATCTTTAATAAATTATTTAGGTTTGCTAGGAGTCCTCGCCTTAATATCATATGCTACTGCTGTAATTTATTCACCAAGGGCCTATCCCGGATATGACTGGATGTCTCAGGAAATTAGCGATTTAAGTGCAGTTAATGCTCCTTCAAAAGATTTATGGAATCAACTTGCGAGTTTGTATGAAGCAGGGACTGTTGTTTCAATTACATTAGTTTGCATATTTAATGAGAATAAGCTAAATAAAAAACTTAGAATTGGTATTTACTTATTTGGAATCATGAACTGGATTTCAAACATTGGCTATGGAATGTTCCCTTTGTCAGATAGTGGTAATGCAGGAACCTTTATCGATATTATGCATATTTATGTTGTTACTATATTAGTTATCATGCTTTCAATAATTTCACTTATTATAATAATTATTGGCGGAATTAAAAGTGAAGGTTATAGGTCTTTAGCAATTTGGGCATCACTGTCTTTAATTATGATGATTATAGGAGCCGCGGGAACAATGGTTGCTCCCAAAGATTATTTTGGACTAGTAGAGAGAATCAATGTATTTTCAGTCCCTATCTTTAATGCTGTATTAGGTGTTTATTTATACAATGGCTTTAAAAGAAAAGATAAAATTAAAAAAGACATATAATACTGATATTAAGTACAAGAATTTAGCGAGCTAAGGAAAGAACACTCCCTATTGTGATGGAGTTAGTTTACAATGATAGTATTTTTTTACTATTCCTTATATGAAATAGGATGCTAATGGCGATAAAATAATGATTATAAAGAAAGAAGAGAGAATTGTGAATAATAATATTAAAATGATTTTTGAGTATCACTTTATACTTAAATAATATAACTAAAATCGGTTAGTATTGACTATTCTTTTATATAGTGTTATTATAATCTAGTTATTAAATATGGCCCCTTGGTCAAGCGGTTAAGACACTAGCCTCTCACGCTAGAGTCAGGAGTTCGATTCTCCTAGGGGTCACCATAAAAAATCAGCTACTATTATAAGTAGCTTATTTTTTTGATTTTAAAGACTATCTTTGAAATCTTCTTTAAATCTATTTTTTAAATTTTCTTGCCAAGGCTCAGTTTCTCCAAGTTTTCCAAAGAAAAATCTAAGCTTACTTGGCTCTTCAGTAAACTTTAGCCCGCCGATTAAATCTCTATTATCAAAAAGCCATGAAATTCTATCTATTGCATAGTTGATTTGTGAGAGAGTAAATAC
>JAAZDF010000245.1 GCA_012512905.1 Clostridium sp. | reverse complement strand
TGTATTGCACTTTCTGAAATATCAGTCTCTGCGCTTATTTTTCTTATATAAACATCTCTTTCTACAGGATTCAAAGTTTTAAGTATATCCACTGCATTTTTTACATAATTAATTTTTCCCTGATCATCATTTATATCATCTTTTTCTTTAAGTATATAAAGTTTATAATCAATAAGAGGAAAAGCAGTATCTATAAGACTTACATAAGCATCTTTTCCATGCTTTTTTATATAATCATCGGGATCCAGTCCTTTAGGCATATTTATTATAAAAACCTCAAGCCCTGCTTCTTTTAATATATCCAGACTTCTAAGAGTAGCTTTTTGGCCTGCTTCATCTGAATCAAATGAAATATAAACTGTGTCATTATATTTTTTTATTAGTTTAGCTTGTTCTTTTGTTAAAGCAGTACCTAAAGTTGCTACAACATTTAGTATACCTCTTTGACGGAGACCAATAAAATCCATGTATCCTTCTACTAAAACCACTTTTTTATTTCTATTGGAACGATCCTTCAGAGTAAAATTTAATCCATATAGGTTGGTTCCTTTATCAAAAATCGGTGTTTCTGGAGAATTCAAGTATTTTGGTTTTGAGTCATCAAGAACTCGAGCACCAAAAGCTATAACTCTCCCTCTATAATCAAAAACAGGGAACATTATTCTATTTCTAAATCTATCATATATATTACCTTTATCGTTTTTTGTTATAACACCAGCAAGGATTAAATCTGATTCTTTGAATTCTTTTTCTTTTAAATGATCTAAGAGATCATTCCATGAATCATTTGAATACCCAAGGCCATAACTTCTCATTGACTTGTTATTTATGCCTCTATTTTTTAAATATTTCCTTACTCTGTTATTTTTCTCTAAGTTAGCGAAAAAATATCTTGCCGCTTCTGTGTTAATTTCATAAAGTAATTTCCTTTTATTATAATACTCTTGTTTTTCTTTTGAAACATTTTCCAGCTCTATATTTGCTCTGTCAGCAAGAAATCTTAAAGCTTCTTTGAAATCCAAATTATTATTTTTCATAACAAAAGTTATAACATTTCCACCTTCTCCGCATCCAAAACATTTATACATTTGTTTTTCACTTGATACACTAAAGGATGGTGTTTTTTCACTATGAAATGGGCATAAACCTTGATAATTACTTCCTACTCTTTTGAGTTTTACAGATTCAGATATTATATCAACTATATTATTACTTTCTTTGATTCTCTCTATTAAATATTCTTCAAAATACAATATTCCCACCTCAATTCGCTAAGATTATAAATTATATCAAATATATTAATAAACTACAATCTTTGGAACATACAATCTGTTAAAAGTAACAATAGCATAATCATCAGTCATACCTGCTATAAAATCAGCTACTCCCCTTTGTACCCCTTCAGTTTTAGATATATTTTGATAAAGTCTTGGCATTTTTTCTATATTGTTCTCGTAGTAGTCAAAAATACTATGAAGTATAAATTTAGCCTTAGATCTTTCATCTTTTAAATAGTCTCCAAGATATACTTTCTCAAACATAAAACTCCTAAGTCCATAAAGACTATCAAAAACTTCTTTTTCTAGATTTACTTTAAGTATACCTTTTTTCAAGTTGTCATTTGTTTTGTCTACCAAACTTGTAACTAGAGTATTTATTCTTGAACCATGAGTATGGCCTAATATTTTTATATACTCAGGCGGTAAATCAC
>JAAZDF010000035.1 GCA_012512905.1 Clostridium sp. | reverse complement strand
CCTTCTCTTACTAGTACAATACTTATTTGCATTATAAAAATTAATAGAAAACTTATAAATATATTTATAAAGCCTTTTTTCTTGTATGGATTTTCAAAGTTTTTATCTGGATTTAAAGTTTTTTTCTCACTTTTCATAGTTTTACCTAAGATTCCTGATATCAAAAACATAACTACCAAAATTAACCATAATATCAGCTTCATTTACACCATTTCTTTTAAAAAATATTTTCCCTGAATTTCCATTACTATCGTCTATATGAATTCTGAAATCAGTCTTAACTAGAGCCGTTAAGTTTTTTCCCTTATCAGTGCCAAGGCTCACACTATCTTCAAAGCTTTGACTTGTCGTCTTATTAGTTGAGGGATTCTTATAATAAATTACATTGTCAAACACTAACAGTCTTTTTGTTGAAAAGTCTTCACTTGCATCTCTAAGGGCGTTAATAGCATTTCCCATAAATATAAGAGGAGCTTCTTCTTTTGAATGTTTATTTAGCAGGCTTTTATTATTTAGGTTAAAGGATAAGATTAAAGTTAGGATAACAATTGCAACAAGGAGCTCCTGGAGCATAAAACCTTTATAAGCCTTCATAAGCTGATAGCATAGGCATTAATATTATAATTGAAATGCAAAGCACCACACCTCCCATGATAATTATTGATATAGGCTCAATTAATTGACTCTTCTTTTTGAGAAGTTCTTTGAAAAATGATTTTTGCAGATCTACATAGTTTTTAAGAAAAAATGCTAGGTCCCCTGTTTCTTCTGCCATTTTAATATAGCTCAGTAGAATATTTGAAAAATTAGCCTTTCTAAAGCTTTCGGTTAAGGTTAAACCTTTTTCTATATATTTCTCTAATTTATAAGGATTTATTCCAGCATCTTTTGTTACCTTTAAAGCCTTATAAATATCCATTCCGGAATCTATAAGTTTTTGAAACTCCTCAATAAAAATAAGTTCATCATAAAGAGCCTTTTTACTCCCAAGAATAACTTTAAACACCTTTTCTTGATTTAAAAGTGTTTTTGCTATAAAAACAAATAAAATAGATAGAAATGTGAAAGCATATGGAGCTTTAACCAAGTTTTTAAAACTCATAATATTTCGAAGCAGTGAGTTTTCAGCATCTAGGGATACAAGCATTTCATATAAAGACGGTATGATATAGTAAATTGCTGCAAATATGAATACAAATGAAAATACAAGAAGAATCATCGGATATAGGAGTATGGTTTTAACTGTAGTCGCAAGCTCTTTTTTTTCTTTAAAGGAAGTGTAAATATCTTTAAAAGCCTGATCAAGCTTTCCTGTTTCTTCAGAAAGCATAATAAGTGATCCTTCGCTGCCATCAATGAGATTGTACTTTTTTAAGCTTTCATAGAGAGGCATACCGGCTAATATATCTTTTTTTATTTCTTTTTCATAGATTTTATTATCAAGAGATAAGGCCTCAATAAGTCCTATTCCATTTTCAAGATATATTCCTTTCTCATAGAAAAATTTTTCTTTATTTATCTTTTCATTATTCTTTAAAAACTTTTTAATTTCATCTAAGTTTAAACCTTCTTTTTTTAAAAGTTTTTTAAAGTCATCAAATTTTATTTTTGTTTTCCTAGCATTGTCCCTTTTCGTTTTTTTATTTATAATCAAGTAAAACCTCAGCTCCTTTTTTATTATCCTTTTCTTTTAAAACCTGTGAAATAACAAGTCCAAGGGCAGCTTTTGAATATGTCTCCTCGATATCAAAGTCTTTAAGCCTTTCAATTGTATTTTTATATCCAAAAGAATGAATTGTCGATATAACCTTATGTCCTGTAAGGGATGCTCTAATTAGTGCCTTAGCAGTTTCTTTATTTCTAATTTCACCTATACATATATAGTCTGGGTCTTGCCTTAGGGAGGCAAATATTGCCTTATCATAGTCAAGTCCTGCCTTAATATTTATCTGGCACTGGGAAACTCCGCTGAGCTCCCTTTCAACTGGATCTTCAATTGATATAACTTTGAAATTTTTCTCAACAAGTTTTATCATAATAGCGTAAAGAGTTGTGCTTTTACCCATGCCAGTTTCTCCTGCAATAAGAGTAATACCACTTTTATAATATATATGGTCTAAAATCTTTTTAACTTCCACGTCCTTTATTCCAAGATTTTCTATAACCTTAATATCACGGTTAAAGATCCTAAGGGTTAAAGACTCTCCTTGGATAGTTTTAAGAGTTGAGACCCTTATAGCCTCCCCATATACTTTGTAAATTCCGTCTTGGGGGAGTCTTTTTTCTGAAATATTCATCTCAGATGATGCTTTAACTTTTTGCAGAAAAACTCTAAACTCAGCTTTTTCTACATCATCTACAAACATGAGCTTATCCTCTTTTCTATAATAAACTTTTATAAAGCTTTCATATGGAATAAAATGTATATCAGAGTATTTATTTGCTAGCGCTTCTTTAATTATTAAACCAAAATCCATAGATATCCCAGCCTTTCTACTCATATTATAAAAATTTAACACTTTTATATTCAAAGACCTCAAAAATTTCTATAAATAATGATATAATGGCTAAGATAGAGGAAAACTAAAAGACAAGGAGAATAATATGGCATTAGATGGTATATATTTAAATAACATTACAAGAGAAATTACAGACTCTTTAATTGGCGATAAAGTAAATAAGATAAGCCATCCAGAAAAGGATATGGTTATCCTATCATTTAGAGGCAGAGAGAAAGTAAGGCTTCTCTTATCTTCAAATAGTAGCTATGGAAGAGTTCATTTTACAAATATAAAAAGAGAAAATCCCAAAAAAGCTCCACTTTACTTAATGGTCCTTAGAAAACATCTTCAAGGAGCAGTTTTAAATAAAGTAATGCAAAAAGATGGCGATAGAATAATTAATCTGTATTTCACAGGCAGAGATGAGCTTGGATATGATACAGAACTAGTTCTTTCTACTGAAATTATGGGAAAACATTCAAATATAATCTTAATAGACAATGAAAAAAATGTAATTATAGACGCTGTAAAACATGTTCCTGCTTATAAGAATAGCTATAGGACCCTACTACCTGGCAGAGACTATAAGGCTCCACCAGAAAGTAATAAACTAGATCCTATTTCCTATGAAGATTCAGATTTACTAGAAAGAAATCCTGACTTTAATTTAGATGAAAGATTTATTATGAAAAATTTCAATGGAATATCTAAAAAAACATCTAAATATATCTATGATGAGTATAAAGATGAAAAAGATGACTCCACTAAAGAAGATTTACTTTCATTTATAAGATGTATCTTGAAAAAGCTAGCTGAAAGTGATGAGTTTTTTATTTTTCTAGATGATGACAATGAATACATGGACATAGCAAGTTATCCATTTTATAAAGATAATATTTCATTTGATTCACCTTCAGTGGCTCTTGAAGAATTTATTAAAGACACATATGAAACAAATAGAATTAAATCCAGAACTCAAAATCTTCATAAAATCATTACAAACAATATAGACCGTGTTAGTAAGAAAATAAGGATCCTTGAAAATACTATTAAAGACTCTTTAGATATGGATGAGTATAAGCTTAAGGGAGAACTTTTAACTTCAAATATTCATTCTATAGAAGAAAATCAAAGTGAGGTTACCTTACTTAACTATTATAATAATGAAATGATAGATATTCAGCTGCAAAAAGATAAAAGCTTAAGTGATAATATACAAAGATATTATAGTAGGTATAACAAAAAGAAAAGAGCAAAAGTTATGGCTGGTGGCCAGCTTATCCTAGCTAAAGAAGAGCTTAGCTACTTAACATCCATACTGCTTTCACTTCCAAGACTTGAAAAAGATGATGATATTGAAGATATAAAAGATGAACTTAAGGAAGCTGGCTACATTAAATCCAAAAGAAAAAAAGGGAAAAAGAAAAAAGTATCACAACCTATGCATTTTAAGTCAACAGAAGGAATCGATATTTTCGTTGGTAAAAATAACACCCAAAATGATTACCTCACAACAAAATTTGCTCATAAAGAAGACACATGGCTCCATACAAAAGATATTCCTGGATCTCATGTAATTATTAAATCAAATAATTTTTCAGACGAGACTTTAAAAGAAGCTGCTAATCTTGCTGCTTTTTATAGTAGGGGTAAGGATTCTTCGAAAGTCCCTGTAGATTATACAGAAGTAAAATATGTAAAAAAACCTTCCGGAAGTAAGCCTGGAATGGTTATATATCAAACAAACAAAACTATTTTAATTGATCCAGAAAGACCAAGCATTAAAAGAATAGTATAAAATTACAAGGAGATAAACATGAATAAAACTAAGACAAAAAGAAAAAGTACTGACTATATTGTAAAGGTATTAAATGGTATGGCACTCGGGCTATTTTCATCTTTGCTTATTGGACTTATTATCAAGCAAATTGGAACTGTTTTTAATTTAGAACTTTTAATCCAGTTTGGAGGCTTTGCTCAGCTCCTTATGGGACCTGCCATAGGTGCAGCGGTAGCCTATAGCGTTGGTGCCCCTCCTCTTGGTATCTTTGCATCTATTATTGTAGGAGCTCTTGGCGCCGGTACATTTAGGCTTGTCGACGGACAAACTATTGTAGCTATTGGAGAACCAGTTGGAGCTTTTATTGCAGCTCTTATTGGTGCAGAGGTGTCTAAATTTTTAAAAGATAGATCTAAAGTACCAATAATTACAATACCTCTTCTTGTAATTTTATCAGGTGGTCTAGTTGGTCATTATATTGCTCCTTATATAGCAGCCTTTATGACTCTTGTTGGAAATTTTATTAATAGTGCAACTGAACTTCATCCTATTCCTATGGGTGCTATAGTATCAACGGTTATGGGAATGATATTAACTCTTCCAATAAGTTCAGCTGCTGTTTCTGTATCCCTTGGACTTTCTGGAATAGCTGCTGGTGCTGCAACTGTAGGATGCTCAACTCAGATGATAGGTTTTGCTATAACAAGTTTTAAAGAAAATGGATTTTCAGGACTACTGTCTATTGGAGTTGGAACTTCTATGCTCCAAATATCTAATAT
>JAAZDF010000244.1 GCA_012512905.1 Clostridium sp. | reverse complement strand
TGTTCAGGTGTAAGCCCTTTGGTGTCTATTGCTTTTATCAAGGCATCATACTGCGATTGCAGGTTTTCTCTTAACCTTTGAAAGAACTCTGTCCATTTGCCTTGCCGTTCTTTTTCCTTATCGCGTTCCTCTGTGCTATTGTAAACGCTGAAGTTAACAAAAACCTTTAGTCCACGCACAGCGCAAAGGTCGAAATTTATCTTGTAATAATTATTAGTGGCTTTCTCTAAAACTGCCATATTCCTTTGGCTATAATCGTTTGCCACTATATTTAATCTTTAAATGTTATCTCATCATAATCTAGATCTTTAGAAACACATACGGCATCACCATATATTTCTCTTAATTTATCAACACATATTAATTCTTTTGCAGGGCCTTCTTCTTTTATTATTCCTTTATTAATAAGGATAGCGTTTGAATTTAAATAAAGTGAATGATTAGGATTATGACTTGAAAGTATAATCGTTTTCCCTTCTGATATAATTTCTTTAAGAGTAGACAAAACTAAATGCTGGTTTTTAATATCTAATGCGGATGTTGGTTCATCTAATAAAATCACAGGTGTTGACTGAATTAAAGCACAAGCTATTAAAACGATTTGTCGCTCACCACCAGATATTTCACCAATATTCTTTTTTAATAAATGTTTTATATTTAATCTTTCTGCAATTTTATCAACTAAATCAAATTGCTCCTTTTTTGGTGATTCGTAAAAATTTAATGTGTTGGCAGTACCAAAAGTCAAATAGTCAAACACAGGAATATCCGCAGTCACATTTGAATGTTGTGGAACATATGCAAAAATTTTGCTTCTATCTTTAATGCTTATTGAGTTTATTTCTCTTTCACCATATTCTATTGTACCTTCATTAGCTTTTTCCAAACCTGCTAGAAGTTTTAAAAGAGTAGTTTTTCCACTACCATTCAAGCCTAAAAGCACATTAATAGTTCCGCTCTTAATATCTAGACTTACATCACTCAAAGTGTTTTCTTCAGACCTTTTATCATATTTAAAACACAAATTACTTATCTTAATGTTCATTTAGTTTCCTCCTTCTTGAAAAGAGAATAGCTATAAACACAATTGTTCCAAATAATCCTGTGACGGCACTAATTGGTAATTCTGAATCGGTGAATGTTCTAGCCATAATGTCACACAATATCATAAATACTCCACCAAAAGTGATGCATAAAGGAATTGTTCTTTTCGTATTTCTTCCAACAAGTAATCTAACCATATGAGGAATTACTAGACCTATCCATGATACCTTACCACAGAAACAAACACAGATGGCTGTCAATAATGTTGCAACTGCAATAATTAAATATATATAGAACGTATAATTAATTCCTTTTGCTTGTGCATCTTCTCTGCCTAATCCTATAAGATTGATGCGCCATGCAATAGCCAATAATAATATGCTGCAGGCTCCAACAACTCCAATAAGTATCCAAACTTCATTCATTACTGCATTTTGGAAAGTTCCCATATTCCAATAAGTGATAGAAGCTAGTGTTGTTTCAGGATCAGCAAAATATTTTATAAATGCCAAAACAGAAGTCATTAATCCACTTACAATAATTCCAGATAATAATAAAATTGTTTTCGATCCATTTTTAAATAATCTTGCGACAAAAACAGTTATTGCAACAGTAACGAGACCAGCAACAAATGAAAATAAACTTATTACAACCGAAGATAATCCAAGGACTATAGCAATTGCTGCACCAACTGATGAACCAGCAGAAACCCCTAGTAAATCTGGTGAAACTAAATTATTTCTAAAAGTTTCTTGGTATAGCAAACCAGATAAAGAAAGCCCAATGCCTACTAGTGCAGCCATCAATGTTCTAGGTAATCTTAAATCAATTATTATGCTTCTTTGAATATTGTAATCTGAGTCTGCTGTAAATAAAGCTTTAAAGAACTCATCAATTTTAATGCTATATCTTCCAACCATTAAAGCAACTGCGAATACAACAAAGAAAACTAATATTGATGATATTAATGCAATTATTGTTCTTCTTTTCATTTAACTAATGATTCACCTTGTGGATTTAATCCATTAAGCATATAAGAAACTTGTTCATCAGTTAACTCTGTTCCAAAATAATCCTTAATTGTTTCTTTAACCATTTTAGCAATATCATAATTAAAATATTCAGGATAGATCTTATTCGCCTGATCATAGAAGAAAATCGGTGTCATCGCAGATAACTGTTCAAATGCTGTAAAACCGATAGGAATCGAATAAATCTTATTATTCTTTACTGCATCTAATTCTTTATATGGATCTGTTGTCTTTAATAAATTAATGTTTTTATTTTGATAAATTCCACCAGCAACAAAAATATCTGGATTGATTTTTACAATTTCTTCTGCAGATGGCTTTGTAGTTGATAATGTTGCACCAGCAAAGTTAAGGCCCATCATTCGATAAGCATATTCTGTAAATGAAGATTTACTATCAGTATATCCTACACCTTTATCCTTATCTCCTCTGATATAGAAAACTGTTTTCTTTTCAATATCGTGTTTATCTAATTCTGTTTTAATATCATTAATTGCTTTAGTAACTTTATTTTCCCATGCTTCTGCCTTTGTTTTAATTTGAGCATCATCCCATATTTGAGTGACAAGCTTTGATAAGAATGTTACGTACTCATCAAATGTTGGATTGCCATAAAGTGAAACACAAAGAGCAGGAATGTTATGGCTATTCAAATCATCTGCGATATATTTTTCAGGTGCAAATACTAAATCAACACCTCTTTGCATAAATAATTCATAGCTGTTTTCATAGCTATAAACATAATGATTCTTTGAATTTGGATAGATAAGAGAAACCCAATCGTTATTTAATGTTCCAGAATAGGCTCCATCAATTTTATCACCAAGCCCATATGCAACAAGTAAATCATAAGTAGTTCTTGAAATACACGCAACTTTTTTTGGATTTTTATTAATTTCAATTGTAGTTCCAAGCATGTCGGTTACTTGTATTTTTTCATTTTGAGTTGTTTTGTTTGAACATCCTGTTAATAAACCAACAAAACAAAAAGCGACCAAAAAGGACGCCATAATTCTTCTAAGTACTTTCATAGTACAGCCTCCTCTACATAAAAATGTATTTTGAATAGGGTTCACTCTTTATAAGAGTCAAGAAAGATAATAAGCGAAGCCTATAATTATTATCTTAACTGAATAAATGAAACCTATTCTAGATTAAATTATATCATATTTCCGTATAATTGTCAACCGTATAGAAAAAAGACTCCATTTAATGTAGGTTGGAGTCAAACCCGATTAACTGCCTTAATCTGCGTACTGCTATCTATTACGGCCCATAGGTACTTGAATGCCGAGCATCACCATAACTTAGTGCTATCTAGGGAGAGTTCATGAACCTCTCACTTATATATTACTCATTTGAAGCAGAATTTTACAATTTAATTTTAATTTCTTCACCAATATAGAATTTAAAGGTTAACTCATCTTTAGAAACAAGTATCTCATCCACACTCATCTTGAATATGGATTCGTTCCATCCTTCTAAAACATCAGCATCTTCTAGTTCGTTTATCTTTAATTCTAATATCTCTTTTTGTGTTGCTCTTCTGGCTCTTTCTTCCTGAAGGGCATTTAATTTATCTTTTCCCTCATTATATTTTCCAGAAAGGTAATCGTATCGCTTTTGGTATTCTTCCTGGTCCTGTGCCGTATTGGCATTTTCCATCACCATTTTATGAACCTTATCAGCAATAATATCTAAGTCTTCTGATTCCTTGATTATCTTTTGATCTAGCTCTTCAAAATCGCACAATGAATCAACTAGCTCTTTTGTAGTTTCAATAATAATGTCCTTATCAACACAAAGGTTATTATATGCAAGCAAGAAGGCATTTTTAATTGTGTCTTCTTCAAGCGTTGGAGTGTCACACTTCTTTTCTCCATCATATTTATGATTGCATCTCCAGATGACTTTTCTGTATGGATCGTTTGAGTGCCATACCTTTTTACCAAAATAGGAACCACAATCGGCGCATACTAACTTTGATGAGAAGGCATCCTTTGCACTATAAACACGCTTATTACCTTCTCTTCTTTTTATTTCAAGTTGTACTCTATCCCAGATGACTGGTTCAATAATTGCAGGATGCCCTTTCTTTACGTAATACTGGTTAACCTCTCCTTCGTTCTTTTTCATTTTATGCTCTAGGAAGTTTACTGTGAATCTCTTTTGAAGCAAGGCATCGCCTTTGTATTTTTCATTTTGAAGAATTGAGGTAATGGTTGAATATATCCATTTTGTCTTTCCGCCTGGAGTAGGTACTCCTTCATCCATTAAGCTTTGTGCTATTCCTCCTGGAGTCATTCCATCTAGAAAATAACGGTATATCTTTCTAACAACTAAGGCTTCTTTTTCATCAATTATAATGTTCCCATCTTGGTCCTTTTTATAGCCTAAGAAGTTTTTTCTTGCGAGATTGTACTTGCCATCTGAGAACCTCTTTCGTTGGCCCCATGTGACGTTTTCTGATATGTTTCTGGATTCGTCCTGTGCAAGTGAACTCATTATGGTAACTAAAACTTCACCTTTAGAATCTAGTGTATAGATGTTTTCTTTTTCAAAGTATATCTCTTTTCTTTTTTCCTTTAATTTTCTTATTGTTGTTAAGGCATCAACAGTATTTCTGGCAAATCTTGATACTGACTTTGTAATAATAAGGTCAATTTTATTGGTCTGCCCCCGATTTTTAGTCCAATATGAATGTTAGTGGATATCGGTTTAGACACATATAGTATAGCGTTATGTGTAGAGCATGTCAACGTTTATTTGACTTTTGTCTGTTACTTGGTTAAAATG
>JAAZDF010000034.1 GCA_012512905.1 Clostridium sp. | reverse complement strand
TACTATTAGTATACTCAACAACTTCTCTTGGAAACTCCTCTGGAAGATCATATTTTTTAACTACAGTTAATATGTCTACACCTTTTTCGCCTTTTTTACCTAGGATTTCAGTTATTATACCTTCTGCACTTCTTCCTTTTAATGGCCATCTTATGATTTCAGTAACTACAACGTCTCCATCTTCTGCAAAGTTACTATTTTTATTGTTTATATATATGTCATTTGTAACTCTCATATCTTCTGGAACTACAAAGCCAAAGTTTCTTGATTTTTGGTAGACTCCTACAAATTTATTAGTTTTCCTTTTTATTACATTTTCAATCTTACCCTCGGCTCTTTTATCATCCATATCTTTCTTTACCACTTTAACTTCTACCGTGTCACCGTTCATAGCATCTTTCATTGATACTTCTGGTATAAAGATATCAGACTGGTCCTCGCCTCTTGAGACAAATCCAAAGCCTCTTTTATTTACTTCAAGCTCACCTATTACAACGCCATGTTTATCTGGTATAACAAGCTGGCCTCTTTTTAGCTTTATTATTTTACCTTCTTCTAAAAGTTTATTTACACTTTTAATAAACTTGTACCTGTCTTTTCTTTTCAGTTTGATCATTTTGATAAGATTATTTAAATCTTTCGGTTTGTATTTGTCATTTTGAAGTATCTCTAGTATTTTATTTTCAAACATTATTTCCTCCACGTTTTTTATTAAAAAATAATTCTTAAAGTTAATTATAAGAATCCTTATCTCTTCTATTTAATATTTTAATTTTTCATCTAACTCTTATTCATTTTTAGGGTTTTAATTTTTATCTTAGCTTTCTAAACACTCAAAACCTAATCTAATACTAATTATATACTATATTGATTAACAAAATTTTAAGTTTATAGCAATTAATTATGATAATAAAAAAAATGCTACCCTTAGTGGCAGCATTTTTTTTATAAGATATTCATTAATATAGTATTTACAGCAAAAAGCACTGCAACTATAGCAGTTAATCTACTTAGAAATGCTTCTCCAGTTTTCATTCTGTTTTTACTGAAAAATGTTTCGCTTGAGCCGCCTCCTGTAAATGCTTTAAGTCCATCTGACTTACTTTGCTGAACTAATACTAGTCCTATCATTACAAATGCTAATATAAACTCTATCACAATTAAAAAAGTATTCATAAAACCCCTCCTACTAATTGACATCTTATTTTATCATATTTTCACTGATACTACAATATAAGTGCCAAATTACATACTTATCTGTTAAATTAAATTATAACATAAAAGAGGCTTTAAACATAACTGCCTAAAGCCCCTTTAGTTAAAGATTTTATATTTAATTAGCTTTTATCTTTATTTTTTCAAGTTAAAGAATGAATCTATTCCAACATACTCTGAAACTTCTCCAAGTTCTTCTTCTATTCTTAGAAGCTGGTTGTATTTTGCAACTCTTTCACTTCTTGCAGGAGCTCCTGTTTTAATTTGTCCAGCGTTTAAAGCTACAGCTAAGTCAGCAATTGTTGAATCTTCAGTTTCACCAGATCTATGGGAGATAACTGCAGTGTATCCTGCTCTGTTAGCCATTTGTATAGAATCTAGTGTTTCTGTTAATGTTCCAATTTGATTTAGTTTTATAAGTATAGAGTTTGCTACTCCAAGCTCTATTCCTTTTCTTAGTCTTTCAACGTTAGTAACAAATAGGTCGTCTCCAACTATTTGGATTTTGTCTCCAAGTTTTTTAGTCATAAGATCCCATCCATCCCAATCTTCTTCGTCTAAGCCG
>JAAZDF010000243.1 GCA_012512905.1 Clostridium sp. | reverse complement strand
CTGTTTTAATAAATCTGTTTGCCCCAGGAATAAATGATACAACTATTAGCCTTGCCCTTGTAGAAGGTGAAAATCAAAAACAGGTAGAATACTTAGAGCAATTTGCAAAGGTAGAACTTTTTGAAAACGAAGATAAGATAAAAGAAAGAGTGGAAAAAAGAGACGCTGTTATAGGTATAATAGGAGAAAATGATGGTAACTATATAATGACCCAAGGCAATGAAGCTAAGGAAATAGTAGACTATGCTAAACTGTTAAATAGTTTCTATGAACTTGATATAAAAATAGAGGATTCAAATAGTGAATTAATAGAGTTTGGTAGGACAGTTCCGCCTCTTAAAAAAACTTTGGTAAATGTATCAATCCTGTTTATATCGATTCTAGGTGGAATGCTTATTGCATTAAATATAGTTGAAGAAAAAGTAGACAATACACTAAGCGCTATAAATTTAACTCCTACATCTAGGATGACTTTTGTGCTTGGTAAATCTGTAATAGGAATATTATTTTCAGTATTTGGATCCTTTGCTTTAATTTTTATTACTGGTTTTGGGGATATAAATATACTACAATTATTGTTAGTAATCTTAATAACAAGTATATTAAGTATTCTAGTAGGATTTATACAAGGACTAACCAACAAAGATATAATATCTGCAGCATCAAGTATAAAACTACTGTTTTTACCTCTAATAGCAGGAGTTTTAGCTATTGAAATCTTAGGAGATAAATGGCAGAAGTTATTTTATTGGAATCCTTTCTACTTTGCATATAAGGGAAATGACTTAATATTATCTCAAAGTGGGACATGGAGTCAGGTGCTTATATATTGTGGATTAGTTTTACTCTTGAGTGGAGTAGTTTATATATTTTTAGCGCCAAAGATAAGAAAAGGCTTAGAGTAATTAGTTTTTTAAAAAAAAGGAGGAAAATCTAATGGATGTATATGCACTTCTTGGAATACTCGCTTTTGTTTACGCAGGAATGGTATTTTTTATAACCTATAAAAAGCCTGTAAATATTTGGAGCATAGGAAAAATAAAAGCATTTGAAAAGGTTCTTGGGAAAAAGGGAACTGAATATTTCTTTTATGTTTTTGGACTTCTGGCAGTAGTCCTTGGAATATGGCTTATAAGTAAATAGTTATAAAATTTTTAATAGTAAAGATAATAAAATCAACCATAAAAAATATACTATATGGCATAAATATTTTATGAAAATAGTAGTTGATAAAAAACAGTTAAAAGGAGAAAATTTAAATGGATATTAATTTTTCACTAGAAGAAGCAGTAAGAAAAAGGTATAGTGTTCGAAATTATACAGATGAAAAAATAAAAGCAGAGGAGCAAAGTTTTATTAGATCTTTTGTTAGCTCTTTGGGTAATCCTTTTGGTCAAAAAGTTAATTTTCATTATCTGGACAAAAAAAGTACAGAGGATGAAAAAATACTTGGGACATACGGAGTAATTAAAGGAGCTAACCAGTATATAGGAACAACAATAAAGCTAGAAAAAATGGCCCTGGAATCTTTAGGATATGAAATGGAAACCTTGATTCTTTATTTAGCGAGTCTTGGCATTGGAACTTGCTGGTTAGGGGGAACATTCAATAGGAAGGGATTTGCTAAAGCTATGGATATAGGAGAAGAAGAAATTTTTCCAATCATAACTCCTATTGGATACGCCGCTGAAAAGAAACATATAAAAGAAATGGCGATGAGAAAAATGATTTCAGCAGATAAAAGAAAAAAATGGGAAGATTTATTTTTCAAAGATAATTTTGATATAAGCCTTGATAAAAAAGAAGCAAAAGACCTTGAGTTCCCACTTAAGATGCTAAGGCTAGCTCCATCAGCTTCAAACAAACAGCCTTGGAGAATTGTGATTAAAGATGATTCTTGTCATTTTTATGAATATAAAGAACCAGGTTATAGCGATAGGTTCCCATACGATATTCAAAGAATAGATATGGGAATTGCAGCAGCACATTTTGATCTTGCTATGAAGGAAAAAAATATTAAAGGATCTTTTAATATGGAAAATAAACCAGATATAGAATTACCAGAAAATGTTGAATATGTTTTTTCTTGGACTCGAAAATAAATTAATTGATATTTTAGCTAAAGCGCCCAGAAATGAGCAGTATACTTGGTTAAACTCTTTTTCTAAGTACACTTATTATGAACTATTAAACTAAACCCTTTATTAGCCTCAAAGCCTTGATATTACCCTGACTCCTCAAAATACGAGATAAATCTGTTCTTATTTTTTTAATATATTTGAATATTAAAACATAGAATATTATTAAAATAGACATAGTATATAAATAAAGCTATGATAACATTTAATTAACAAAGAGAAAGAGGAGGAGATAGAATGTTAGGTTGGACAGTTACATTTTTAGTAATTGCGATAATAGCAGCTATATTTGGTTTTGGAGGTATAGTAGCTAGTGCAGTAGGGATAGCTAAAATACTATTTTATATCTCAATCGTATTGTTCGTAATATCATTAATTTTCGGACGTAAAAAGATATAAATTTAGATTAAATCGAATAAAATAAGAAATACAATTTAGTGAAATTTGTATGATTTTAAAAAATGAAAAAACAAAAAGCTTCCTTTTATATGGAAGCTTTTTGACTTAATAAATGATAAATATATTTGAAACTGTTATTTAATGTATAAGATTTTTTATTTATATAGGATTGATAGAGTAAAAAAGAGGAGTTACAGCAAGTTAAAACTTAGAAGCTTCTAAGAAATAAGTAGAAAATTAATATAAAAAATATTGACTCATTGTATAATTGATTGCAACAACAATAAAATAATTGAACCATAAGAAGAAT
>JAAZDF010000033.1 GCA_012512905.1 Clostridium sp. | reverse complement strand
TTGAACTTGAGGAAGTTGTTGATTTTTTAAAGTCACCAAAAAAATATTTAGACTTAGGAGCAAGAATACCAAAAGGTATTTTACTTGTAGGACCACCAGGAACAGGAAAAACTCTTTTAGCAAGAGCCGTTGCAGGTGAAGCAGGGGTTCCATTTTTTAGCATATCTGGTTCGGATTTTGTTGAAATGTTTGTAGGAGTTGGAGCTTCAAGAGTTAGAGATATGTTTGAAGAAGCTAAGAAAAAAGCGCCTTGTATAATATTTATTGACGAAATAGATGCAGTAGGTAGAAAAAGAGGAGCCGGTCTTGGCGGTGGACATGATGAGAGAGAACAAACTTTAAATCAGCTACTTGTTGAAATGGATGGTTTTGGTATTAATGAAGGAATAATAATGCTTGCTGCGACAAATAGACCAGATATACTTGATAATGCGCTTCTTAGACCAGGCAGATTTGATAGACAAATTCCTATTGGTTACCCTGATGTACTTGGAAGAGAAGAAATTCTTAAAATTCATGTAAAAAATAAACCTCTTGGCGAAGATGTTTCACTTGAAACAATTGCTAGGAGAACAGCAGGATTTACTGGAGCGGATTTAGAGAATGTAGCAAATGAATCAGCCTTACTTTCTGTTAGAAACGATAAAAAGTTTATAACAATGGAAGAAATGGATGAAGCTATAACAAGGGTAATTGCAGGTCCTGAGAAAAAGTCTAGGATTGTATCAGATCATGAGAGAAAACTGACAGCTTATCATGAAGCAGGTCATGCAATTGTTGCAAGAGTACTTCCTAATAGCGACCCTGTTCATCAGATAAGCATAATTCCAAGAGGAATGGCAGGTGGCTATACAATGCATATTCCTGAGGAAGAAAGAAGTTATATGAGTAGAAGTAGACTTCTTGATATGATGGTTTCACTTTTAGGAGGAAGAGTTGCAGAGTCTCTTGTCCTTAAAGATATATCTACTGGTGCAAAAAATGATATAGATAGAGTATCTAAAATTGCAAGGGCTATGGTTACCGAATATGGAATGAGTGATAAGGTGGGAACTTTATCCTTTGGTGAAGATGATGAAGTATTTTTAGGTAAAGATTTTTCAAAATCAAAAAGTTTTTCAGAAAAGATGGGAGAACTTATTGATAGTGAAGTTAAGCTTTTAGCAGATAATGCTTATATAAGAGCTGAAGAAATATTAAAAGAAAATATTGATAAACTTCATGATGTAGCTAAATATTTATTAGAGTTTGAAAAATTAGAAGCGGATGAATTTGAAGAGATATATACAACAGGTACAGTAACTAAAAGATCTTATGAAAATAATGATGAGATAAAATCTGATCACAAAAAAGAAGAAAAGAATATAAATGAAGAAAAAAATACAGAGAAAAATGATTTTATTGATGAGGACGAACTAGTGACAGAATAAAATTGTAAAAAAAGGGTTTTATAAAACTAAAATTTTATGAAGCCCTTTTTCAATATTAAGGGTGAGGTGTCGTATGGATAACAAGATTAAAATGGGAGAAATTAATAAGGAAACAAGAGAAGTCATGGAAAGTGATAGCGCGGCAAGTTTAGGATCAGGAGACCTGGAAGTATATTCAACCCCTTCTATGGTCGCTTTTATGGAGTACACTTCTAAAAATTTAATAAATAAATATATAGATACTGAAGTTTTGACTTCTGTTGGTGTTAGCCTAAAGATAAAGCACCTAAAAGCTACAAAGATTGGAGATAAGATCACATGTCATGCTAAGGTTCACGAGATAGATAAAAGAAAAGTAGTTTTCGAGGTTTCTGTATGGACTGAAGATGATATTAAAATAGGAAGTGGATATCACACTAGGTTTATAGTAGATAAAGAAAAGTTTATTAACTCTGTTAAGTGAGGGGATTAAGATGAAAACTGACATAGAAATAGCGCAGAAAAGCGAAATTATAGAAATTGAATCTATTGCTAAAAAGCTCCAAATTGATAAAAAATATATAGAACTTTATGGGAAATATAAGGCTAAGATATCTCTTGATATTTTTGATGAATTTA
>JAAZDF010000242.1 GCA_012512905.1 Clostridium sp. | reverse complement strand
GGAAACCATGACTACTGGTGGGGAAGTATAAAAAAACTTAACAGCCTTTATGACAATATGCATTTTATTCAAAATAATTACTTTGAGTATAAGGGCTATGCAATTTGTGGAACTAGGGGCTGGGTTATTCCTGGAAGTAGTATTTTTAAAGAGGAAGACGAAAAAATATATAAAAGAGAGCTTATAAGGCTTAGCTTATCACTAGACTCTGCAAAAAAGGATGGTTTTGATAAGTTTATTTTAATGATTCACTATCCTCCTGTAAATGAGACCGTTAAGGACTCCGACTTTACAGATGTTTTTGAAGAGTACGGGGTATCAAAGGTTATATATGGACATTTACATGATAAATCTCTTAACAGAGTTATGACTGGTATGAGAAATAATGTGGAATATATTTTGACCTCTGTGGATTATATAGACTTTAGCCCAGTTAAAATTATGGATTAAATTATAAATTAGACTTAATTATTTAACAGACATTTGACCTTAATTCGTGTAAAATAATATATAAGAGACAAGACACCAGTGAAGAAAGCAGTGAAGTGTAAAACTATTTACTAGAAAATGGAGGAAAAAAATGTATAATGAAAATGATCTTTTAGCAATTAACACCCTACGAAGTTTATCAATTGATGCTGTAGAAAAAGCTAATTCTGGTCACCCTGGTTTACCTCTAGGAGCTGCGCCGTTTGCTTATGTGCTTTGGTCAGAGAATATGAATCATAATCCATCTAATCCAAAGTGGTTTAATAGGGATAGGTTTGTTTTATCAGCAGGACATGGTTCTTCTTTACTTTATAGTTTGCTTCATATGTCAGGATACGATCTTCCTATTGAAGAAATTAAAAACTTTAGGCAGTGGGGGTCACAGACTCCAGGGCACCCAGAATATGGAGACACAGTAGGAGTTGAAGCTACAACAGGTCCACTAGGTCAAGGTGTGGGTATGGCTGTAGGAATGGCTATGGCAGAGAGGCACCTGGCTGCAAAATATAATAAAGAAGATTTAGAGATAATAGATCACTTTACTTATGCTCTTTGTGGAGATGGGGACCTAATGGAAGGGGTTTCCTCTGAGGTTGCATCCTATGCAGGTCACCTTAAACTAGGTAGACTTATAATGCTTTATGACTCTAATGATATTTCTTTAGATGGAGACCTTGATAAATCATTTTCTGAAGATATAAAGAAAAGATTTCAGGCCCATGGATGGCACTACCTAAGGGTTGATGATGCTAATGATTTAGATGCAGTAGATAAGGCTATAAAAGAAGCTAAAAAAGTTTTAGATAAGCCTACTTTAATCGAGGTAAAATCAATTATAGGAATAGGGTCTCCTGCAGCTGGAACATCTAAAGCTCACGGAGCCCCTCTTGGAAAAGAAGGAGTTG
Organism: Clostridium sp.; assembly: GCA_012512905.1. Lineage (GTDB taxonomy): Bacteria > Bacillota > Clostridia > Clostridiales > Clostridiaceae > JAAZDF01. The sequence continues at coordinate 3,312 of JAAZDF010000242.1, read as the reverse complement.
CTACAACAAAAGAATACTTTAAGTATGACCATGATGCCTTTGAAGTTTCTGATGATGCTTATAAAGCTTTTAGAGATAGGATTAATGAAAATGGAATCAAAGAAAATGAAAAATGGAACAAGACTTTTGCTGAGTATGAAAAGAAATATCCTAAGGAATATAAAGAATTAAAACTTGCTATAGAAGGAAATCTTCCAGAGAATTGGGACAAAGATTTAGAGTCTTATGAAGAGGGAGAAAAAGTAGCTACAAGAAATTCTTCAGGAGAGGTAATAAACTATATCTCTAAAAATGTTCCTAGTTTATTTGGAGGGTCTGCAGACCTTGCAGGTTCTAATAAAACAAATGTAGCAAATGAAAGTGATTTTTCAGATGATAACTATGGTGGTAAAAATATATGGTTCGGTGTTCGTGAATTTGGTATGGGTACAATGATGAATGGTATGCATCTTCATGGGGGACTCCATGTTTATGGAGGTACATTCTTTGTATTCTCAGATTATTTAAGGCCAGCAGTTAGGCTGTCTGCCCTTATGGGACTTCCTGTAACTTATGTACTGACTCATGATAGCATTGCTGTTGGTGAAGATGGACCAACTCACGAGCCAATAGAGCATATACCAAGCTTTAGGGCAATGCCTAACTTATGCCTTTTAAGGCCAGCGGATGCTAATGAAAGTGTAGCAGCATGGAAAATTGCTTTAGAATCTAAGACAACTCCAACAATGCTTGTTCTTTCAAGGCAAGACCTTAAAACTATGCCACTTAGCTACGATAAGGTAGAAGAGGGAGTTAGAAAAGGAGCTTATATAGCTTCAAAAGGTGAAAAAGAAAATCCAGATGGACTTCTTTTAGCAACAGGATCAGAAGTTAGCTTAGCTTATGAAGCTCAGCTAGAACTTAGAGATGAAGGTATTGATGTAGATGTTATTTCAATGCCATCGTGGGATTTATTTGAAAAACAATCAAAAGAATATAAAAATTCAGTTTTAAATCCAAATGTTAAAAATAGAGTTTCCATAGAAGCTGCAAATCCTCTTGGATGGGAGAGATATGTAGGTATGGAAGGAAAAATGATTGGAATAGATACTTTTGGAGCTTCTGCACCGGGAGACCTTGTTATGGATAAATACGGATTTAATGTTGAGAATGTTAAAGAAAAAGTTAAAGAGTTAATTAAATAAATAAAAAACTAACTGGGCTCATTTATGGGTCCAGTTTTTTACGGAAGGAAACTTAAGGTTATGGATATAGCACTTATTACTGGAGGAGCCACTGGTCTTGGGCTTGAAATTGCAAAACTTTTTTTACAAGATAATATCCCCGTTTTAATTGTAAGTAGAGACTCTAAAAGACTTAAGTATATTAGAGAAAAATTAAAAAGCTTTTATAAATCAGAAATATTTATTTTAGCCAAAGACTTAACTTTTGAAAATTCATATAAAGAAATATATGATTATACAAAGAAAAATAAGCTAAAGGTAAAGTATTTAATAAATAATGCTGGACTTGGTTGCTTTGGATATTCACATAAGATTAATATGGGAAAAGATATGGATATGCTTAAAGTAAATATAATAGCGCTTACTGCCCTTACAAAACTTTTCACCAGAGATATGATAAAAGAAAAAGAAGGATACATCTTAAACATATCTTCTCTTGGAGCATTTATGCCAGGCCCTTTTATTGCAAGTTACTACGCCTCAAAATCTTTTATTCTAAGCTACTCTGAGGCTATATCTGTAGAGCTTAAAAAATATAATATAAAAGTATCTGCCCTATGCGTTGGCCCTGTAGATACAGACTTTCAAAATAAAGCTGGAATTTCAAAAAATAAATCTTTAAAACTATTCTGCAAGAGCCCTAAAAATGTAGCGAAAAAGTCTTATATAGGGATGAAAAAGGGAAAAACTATTATTCTACCAGGGATATCAGATAAAACTCTACCTTTTATGATAAGATTTATGCCAAGAAAATTAATCCGGAGGATTGCTAGCTTATCTCAAAACAAATGTTTTTAGTCTCTACTTAAAACTAAAAAGTATACAATTAATATGCTAAAAAAATAAAAAGAGTAATATAAAAAACAAAATAGTAAGAAAATTAATGAAATTTGGGAGTAATTCTTAAAACTTAAGGGAAATTAACCTTATATTTGCTATAATAGAGAAGAATTAAAAGAAAGTATATTGGAGTGTTTAAATATGGCTACAAAAGACTGGAAAAGTTTTTTATTTCCCTATGAGCAGGCAGTAGATGAGTTAAAGGTAAAATTTCGTGCAATAAGAGGCGAATATAGAAGAAATAATGAGTACTCACCAATTGAATTTGTAACAGGTAGAGTAAAAGAAGTATCTTCTATGCTTGAAAAAGCAAATAAATTCCAAATTCCATATACAAGATTAGAATATGAACTTGAAGATATATCTGGAATTAGAATAATGTGCCAATTTGTTGATGACATAGATAATGTTGTTAATATTATAAGAAATAGAAAAGACATGCAGGTTTTATATGAAAAAGACTATATAGATAATGTAAAGGAAAGTGGATATAGAAGTTATCATATAATTATAAAATATCCTGTGTATATGGCTCATGGAGTTGTTAATACAATTACGGAAGTTCAAATAAGAACCCTTGCTATGAATTTCTGGGCAGTTACAGAGCATAGTTTAAACTATAAGTACAAACAGAATATACCTGAGAATATAAGGGTAAAACTTAAAAATGCTGCAGAGTCAGCCTACCAGCTTGATCAGATAATGCTTGATATAAAAGATGAAATAAAAGACGCGCAAAGACTATTTGAAGTTAAGTCTTCTTTGATATCCTCAATTATGGATAACATTGTAATGCTTAGTTCTATGAATAAGGTTAATGAATCTCAAAGATTTCAAATGCAGCTTAATAGTTTAATAGAGTCTGGAGATGTTTCAGATTTTGTTAGTTTATATGATTCCATAAGAAATGAAATTAATAAATATAAGAGGTAAATATATATTAATAAATACCTAGAAAATAAATATTTTTTAAAAGTATAGTGACAATGAATTAGGAAAGTATTTAAATTAGAAATAAACTTTAAAATTGTAAGGCAGCTTTTTTAATAAAAGCTGCCTTACTGAGAGTTTAATAGGATTAAACTATAAATTGGGCCAAAGGAACAGGTGAAAAATGGTAGATAAAAAGTTACTAGAGAAAGTAAAGCAAGATGGAAATGAGATAAGACATATTGAAAGTCCAGATTTAATTTTAATGGAAGAGGCAGTTAAAAAGACTCCTTCTTCAATTAGTTATATAAAAAATCCT
>JAAZDF010000032.1 GCA_012512905.1 Clostridium sp. | reverse complement strand
TTATAAAATCAGTTTGTATATTTATTTTCGAATACTAACTATACCATTGTATTGATATAATTGAAAGCATATACTTTTATATAATAGTTTTAAAAAACATATAAAATATATATAGTTTATATAAATAATTTCAAAGATTAAGACATCTAATGCATTGTAAGTTAGGTGTTTTTTTATGCAAAAAATTGAAAAAAGAGTGAAATAAAGATTCTGAGATAAATAATCTTGATATAAAAACCTTATAATAAAATGTTATGTAATAAAAAAGACTAGCTGATAGGGCTAGGTTCAAAACAAAAGAAAATTGATATGATACAAATATATAGAATATTTGTATACTTTTAAATTACAATGAATTTATTTGTTCTTATCAAAATTTTTACTCAGAATTAGGATATTGAGTCCTTTTTATAAATGCTAGAGGTTGATAAATGTATATACTAATAAAATCAAATTACAATATTTAGTTTGAATGATGTGCTGCCCATTTTCAATAAAAAAGTGATAATCAAAGCTAGTACAATTATATTTATATACAAAAGTTACTAAAGCTAATTAAAAAATTGCTGTATTTATTTCAAAGAATAAATGAATGTATTAACAAAAAAATTATAAATAATAAGTAGAATAATTTAGGAGGCTAAGAAATGAAAAAAACATTAATTACTATATTAACAACAGTGCTTGCTGTAGGTTTAGTGTTTACAGGTTGTGGAGACAATAAAGATAAGTCGACAGCAGATAATACCCCAGAGCATTTAGTGGAAGAATCTGATGCTGAAGAAACTGATGCTGAAGAAACTGATAATGGAGAAGAAATAAAAGATTTAGATTATGAAAATATGACAGCAGAAGATTTGATAAAAGATATAAAGGATATAGAGAATATTACAACAGATGAGACTTTAACACTGCTTGAAACTTATAAGTATGTTGAGATGGATGATCGTTTTAATATGGAAGATAATATAACAAATGAAGCATTTAGCCTTTTAAGAGAACGAAATGCAAATTATAATGATATTACTGAAATTCTTGAACAAGGCTCTCAAAGTTCAGAAGCGATTGTAAGAGCAGAAGTATTACAATTCATGGTAAGTATGTTTGGGATAAAAGATGAATATAAAGAAATTGCATTAAAGCTTCTAAAAACAGAAGAAGATCCATATGTACTATATACATTAGTAAAAGTATTTGGAAATGAACTTAGCAATCCTGAGGTAGCAGATTTCACATTTAAAATGTCAGAACATGAAAATCCTGCAATTAGAGATAAGGCAGCATATGCTATAGCAAGTCCTTGGTCAAAAGAAGTTGATGGTACTGTAGAGAGACTAATCGAAATGATGGAAGATAAAGATGAAGAGGTAAGAAAAACAGTTTATAAAAATGCTGGTAGAGTAGGAGATGAAAGGATAATTGATCCTATTGTAAAAACTTTGATGGATCCAGAACAATATGATTTTCATAGTAATTGCATGGATTCATTAGCAGCACTTTGGATTGGCTTTCCAAGCTATGAAAATACAAGTGAAAAAGCATATAGAGCCACAATTGAATATTTTAAATTTACACCAAGAAATGAAAATGTGCCTTACTGGAGTGCTATAAGTACTATTGCAACAGCTAAACCAGAAACACAAGATGATAAGTTTCAAATATGGGAAGGAAAAGCAAGCTTTTATAATCCTAGCGAATTAATAGATTCTATGTTTGATATTTTAAAAGATCCCGAAACAAATTGGATGGCTTGCAACTCAGCTATTGATTTAGTACAAAGGCATGGAACAGAAGAACAGTTTGGTAGTATCAAGGAAATTATTGAGTCATCTGAACATCCTGATAAAGATACAATTTTAAATTCATATAATGGAAAATCAAATAAATAAAAAAAGAAAATAGTGAAGGCACTCTTTTTTTGAGTACCTTTACTATTAAAAAATGCATAGATTTTAGTTAAGGTTAACTGTGAAGAGATGGTTTACTAAGTTATTGTTTAAAAAATATACCGAATATATTATAAAAAGGGAGTGACATTCATGAATGAGTTATATTTAATAACAGGCGGAGCAGGTCATCTAGGAAGTACTCTAGTACGCAAATTACTAGAACGTCAAAAAAAAATTAGGATTCTTGTATTACCAGATGAAAGTAATATTCCAAGAGGTGATATTGAAGTTTGTTATGGAGATATTTGCAATAAAGATAGCCTTGATAGTTTTTTTTATAATCCGGACAAAAAAGACTTAGTTGTTATCCATTGTGCAGGAATTGTTTCAATTGCCAGTAAATATGTACAAAAAGTTTATGATGTAAATGTTTCTGGTACAAAAAACATCGTAGATCTTAGTAATAAATATATAGTTAAAAAGCTTATATATGTTAGCTCTGTTCATGCAATCCCAGATAAGAAAAAAGGTGAAATAATTGATGAAGTCTCTACATTTAACCCAAATGATGTTTTTGGACTTTATGCTAAAACAAAATCGGAAGCTACAAGTTACGTTATTGAGGCTACAAAAGAGGGGCTCAATGCAAGTGTTGTACTTCCATCAGCTATAACAGGTCCATTTGATAAAGGAAGAGGACATATAACAGTTCTTGTCATTGATTATTATAAAAAACAACTTACAGCAGGAATAAATGGAGGATATGATTTTGTTGATGTACGTGATGTAGCAGATGGAATAATTTCTTGCTGTGAAAAAGGAAAAAAAGGTGAGTCCTATATCCTTTCTAATAAGTATTTTTCAATTAAAGAAATTTTATTTATGCTCCATGAAATTACAGGTAAAAAAGAAATTAAGATATTTTTGCCTTTATGGTTTTTAAAAATAATCGCATCTGCAGCAGAAACATACTACAAAATACTTAAAAGACCGGCTCTATTTACAGCACATTCGATTGAGACGCTAAATACTAATCTTAGATTTTCTAACGAAAAAGCAAAAAAAGGGCTTGGCTATACAACGAGAGATATGAAAGAAACTTTGTCAGATACAGTTATATGGCTTAAAGAAGATCAAAGAATATAAGTGAAGGGTTTAATAACTCGAATTAAGATAAAAGTAAAGCTAATGACCCAAAGAAAAGATTTGATCTTAAACTTAAAAAACAGAAGCTAAATTAGACACTATAGAACTAAAAATAGGCCTCTTGGTGTATAATTAATACAATATATAAATAAAAAAAGATAAGTTAATAGTAGATAAAATTTTTAAATTTCTTCAAAAGGCCTTTATATACTAAAGATAAGGAAAAAACTAGATTTTATTTATACTTATTATCAAAAAAGTAATGCACAATAAACCTTGTTAATATAAAATAAAGAGTTTCAAGGAGGAATTTTTATGAACGAAACACTAAAATTTTTAGAAGATAGAAAATCAATTAGAAGTTATTCTAACAAGCCTATTTCAGCAGAAGAAAAACAAGCTATTTTCTCAGCTACTATGCGTGCTCCCAGTGCTGGGAAAATGATGCTTTATTCAATTATTGATATTACAGACCAGAAGATAAAAGAAAAACTCTCAAAAACATGTGATAACCAACCCTTCATTGCAGAGGCACCTATGGTTCTTATTTTCTGCGCAGATTATCGACGATGGATAAATAAATTTAAAAGTTGTGGATGTGATAATGGGAGTCCTTCCAAACCAGAAGAAGGAAATCTTCTTCTGGCTTGTAGCGATGCACTAATTGCAGCTCAAACGTCTGTTATTGCAGCAGAAAGTCTTGGTATTGGTTCCTGCTATATTGGTGATATTCTTGAGCAAAGTGAAATTCATATTGATTTATTAAATTTACCAGAACATGTAATTCCAATTACTATGGTTGTTTATGGATATCCAACTCCTCAGCAGAAAAACCGTAAGCAGCTTGATAGGTTTGCCCAGGAAATGATTGTATTTGAAAATAAATATCAAGATTTGACAGGTGATCAGCTTCAGGATTTTGCTAGTGATTTTAACATAGAAGCATTTTATAAACGCAAACATACATCAGATTTTATGAAAGAAATGAACCGCTCATCTCGTAAGTTAATTAAACACTGGCTAAATAAATAATTTTCTTGAAAAATCTATATTTTATGTTAACAAGTAATTTCTGTGGATTTAGCGAAATAATCAAATTTTAGTTTAAATCTGATTGTAGTCATCTTTATATTAAAATGATATAATAAAAATCTACCTTTTAAAACATTAGTAAAAAATAGTTACATGATTATTGTTAAGAGAAACATAGTGATAAAAACATATGACTTAAATAGGAGATTTTATATGAAAAAAATTATAATTACCAATTTTACAGACCCTGTTTGTTCATGGTGCTGGGGCTCTGAGCCTGTTCTTAGGGCGCTAGAAACACATTATCCGAAACAGATAGAATTTAGATATATTATGGGTGGGCTAGTAGATGACATCGATAATTTCACAGACCCAGCAAATGGAATTACTGGAGGATCAGATGGTGCAAATGCCGAGATAATGTCTCACTGGCTGGAAGGAACGAATCTTCATGGAATGCCAATCAATCCAGAGGGTTTTAATCTATTCTCAAAGGAATATCCCTCTACTTATCCTCAAAACATTGCATACAAAGCTGCTCAGATAGTAGACTCAGAGAAGGCAGATGCTTTTTTAAGAAGACTGAGAGAGGCAACTTTTACTGAAGCAAAAATTACAAGTGATAAAGATATTCAAATTGAACTTGCGAGTGAAGTAGGTATAGATATGGGTGGTTTTATTAAAGCGCTTAACAGTGGTGAGGCAGAAAAGAAATTTAAAGCAGACCAAGCAATTGGACAGTCAGTTGGAGTAGCAGGATTTCCAAGTTTTTTAGTTAAATCAGATGAAGGAAGGCAGATATTACTAAGAGGATATAAGACGCTAGCAGAATTCAAAGAAATAATAAGCTATTTGTCTGATGGTGCATTAACACCGGTAAAAGTGAAACCTTCTATTGAATTATTGAACGAACTTTTAGAAAAACATCCAAAACTTGCTTTAGAAGAAATTCGTCAAGCATTAGGGTTTTCAAATAAAAAAGATACTGAGATATGGCTTGAAACTTATTTGAAAGAAGGAAGTCTTATCAAAGAAACACTAGGTAATAGCTATTTTATTAAAAAAACGCCTAGTTTAGCTTGTGATATGACTACAGGTATCTGTTAAATAAAAAGAAATAAATAAGATTTATTAAGAAATGGTAGATACTTTGTAGAACATGACAAAACATCTACCATTTCTCTTTATATCTAACTTATCCTAATATCAATTTAAGACTATGGAGCTTTTAATATTATAATCTTCTAATTTAAACTTATACTAAGAGTTTTATTCCTATTTATTAAGACTCACGAACCATAATTCTTTCTACGAGATCCGCTACATCTTCACAGCAGTCAAGTGTATCCTCGAGTCTTTTATAAATTTCTTTTTTCTTTAGAATATTAATGGGATTAGTTTCAACTTTAAAAAGATTGTGCATAGAATCCCAGTAAATTTTATCTCCCTCAGATTCTAATAAATTAATTTGAATTGTGAGCTCACTTATAATACTGGAGTTTTCTTTATACTTTTTAAATGCAATCATTAAATTATAAATCTTCTCACATGCGAAAACTATTATATCGATAAATTCGACCATGAAATTATCTCTTTTATCAATTCCAAGTATGCCAATATCGTTTGCGATGTCATCAATGCTATCAGTAATATTTTCAATGCTTTCTAAAATTTCCATAAGATCATTTTGATCAATTGGAGTTATAAAAGCAATTTCGATAATCTCTAGGGATTTATGCATGTGTTTATCACCTTTGTGCTCTAGCTCTTTTATGTAACTAAGACTTTTTTTATCAATAATTTCATCACTAAGAGCAGTTTTTAAAGTCTTTGCTGCTTCAAGAGAAATAGCTGCTCCGGTTACAAACATTTCAAAATAATCAACTTTATTCTTTTTAAATATATTTTTAATCTTTTCTATAAAGGATTCATTTACTTTATTTTCAGTATTTATCTTATTTTCTATTTTATAGTCCATTATAAAACTCCTTCATTTAAACTTGTATTGTGAATGATTTTTATATAAGAATCATTCGGAAAAACGATGCAAATAAGTAACCTAATAATAAACAAGCTGGGAAGGTTAAAACCCAAGCTACTAGCATTTCTTTTGCTACCCCCCAATTCACCTTATTAATGCCTTTGGATGCACCGGCACCCATCATTGCTGTTGCTTTGGTATTAGTTGTACTAAGGGGGATTCCGAAAATAGTTGCCATGAGCATACTAGTAGAAGCTACAACTTCTGCTGCAAAACCTTGATATTTTTCAAGATGAACCATTTCCATGCCCATTTTTTTAATTATGCGGTAGCCACCAATAGATGTTCCAACTGCCATTAAAATCGAGGTTAAAAGCATAATCCAAAAAGGAATATTTATATTTCCAGAAAGATTACTTGGATAAATTCCACCAATAACTAGGGCTAAATATAAAACTCCCATAAACTTTTGGCCATCCTGAGCTCCATGACCAAATGCCATTAAAGAAGCACTTACAATTTGTCCCCTTGAAAAAAACTTATTAGCTGATTGTCTTTTTGCATTTTTAGACATGAATGCAACGAGCTTTGTTCCTAGTAGACCTAAAATGAATCCAACTACTGATGATATAACTAATCCTATAATAACTTTTTTTATCGGATCCCAGTTGAATGCACTTATTCCATTAAGTGACATTCCTGCTCCCATTAAGCCAGCAATGAGGGCATGACTTTCACTAGTTGGTATACCATAGTGCCAAGCTGATACAGCCCAAATAATAATGGAAAGCTGGGCAGCTCCAAGTGTAACAAGAGCCTCTTTACCTGTGCCAATTGTAACTATATTGGCAGTTGTAGTTGCTACTGCAGACCCCATAAGAAATATTCCAAGTAAATTAAAAACCCCTGCTAAAATAATTGCTGCTCTGGCACTTAGAACGCGAGTAGATACTACTGTGGCAATAGCGTTAGGTGCATCTGTCCACCCATTTACAAATATTGACCCACATACAAGTATAACTACAATAAAAAGTATTGTATTCATGGTTAATTATCCTTTCATCTCGAAATAAGAAATACATAACCTCTCAAAAACTGTTTAAACAAAATAATTACTGTAAATATTATTTGGTCTAGAGATAGTAAACTTTATCATGTCATAATCTTTATATTTGTATTTGATTTTATTATATCACCAAAACTAATTGTTGTGAAGATTCTGACTTCTAACCTTGTGTGATATAAACCTGAACTAATTTATATGTGTTTTTATTAAATTCCTAAATAAGAATAGGGTCAACCAAATTAAACTAACCAGGAAATAAACTATAGAGACACCGAAACTTATGAAAATAGATTTACTTTTGAAAAAGTTTTTTAAGGTAGGAACCTTTGTATCCACTTAAAGCGAGTAATACCTGGGATGGTAAATAAAATAGCCAGATAGAAACAAAGGAGATATTTTTAAGGGCTACCGTGAAATTACTAGGTAAAGAACTAGAGTGTAAAAGATTATAGGTAGCAACATTCATATCACATAATAAAAAGAGTATCATTGCCAGAGCTATTATTTTATTATTGATGCTAGGACTATTTGTATATAAGTTTACTGCCTTACTTGTACTTGAAAGTAAGCATATTGAATAATAGAAAGATAGAATCAAGATAAATTCAATTTCTAAAATGAAATTATTAATGAATATATAAATAGTGGAAAGAGCTAAAAATAGTATGATAGATTTCTTAATAATCCTGTTAGTGTTTTTAGAATCATATCTGATAGAGTAGATTATTTGGACTACAGAAAATAAAGCTATTCCAATAATATAATAGCTACCTAAAACTAAAAGAAAAACATCTGCTATAAGTGTAATAAAAATTCCTGTTTGAAGTAAAAAACGATCTTTAAT
>JAAZDF010000241.1 GCA_012512905.1 Clostridium sp. | reverse complement strand
GCAGAGGTGAAACTATCTACTGTTCCAAGTGTCATAAATAAAACATTAAGAGAGGCAGAGGCTGTACTTAACTCAAGTGGGCTTTTAGTTGGAAATGTTCAAATTGAAGAAACTGGTAATCGAAATGTAGGTGGTAGAATTAAATCTCAAAGTGTTTCTGAGGGAACTGAAATAAAGGAAGATTCCAAGATAGATCTTGTTATTTATGAGTATAAAGAGGTTACTATCCCAAGTGATCTTGTAGGTAAGACAGCAGGTCAAGCTTATAATATACTTAATGGCCTTGGACTGAGACCAGTTTATAGAGAAGGCACCCAGCCAGCTTATATAGTACTTCAGATCAACCCAAGTGGTGGTCAAAGCGTTGGAATAGGAAGTGAAGTATCGATTGTAGGTGACATACCTGCTCCAGAACCAACCCCAGAACCTGAACCAGAGCCACAACCAGAACCTGAACCAGAGCCACAACCAGAACCATAGGTTAATGTTTAATAAATAAAATTAATGCAATACTTTAAAATTTAAAGTATTGCATTTTTAAAAGTTAAAACTCATTCTCTAACAATAAATAATGTATAATAGACTTAAGATTGATTATTTAACAAAAAACTAATATTAAATATATAAGGAGTGTTCATGAGAGGAATAATTATAAAAGGAATAGCTGGATTTTATTATGTTAAAACGGAAGATGAAATTTATGAAACAAAAGCAAGAGGTGTCTTTAGAAAAAGAAATATCACTCCAATGGTAGGAGATAATGTTAAAATTTCTAGAACTGGTGACGAGTGGACAATAGTAGAAGTAGAAGAGAGATTTTCAGAGCTTAAAAGACCTTTTGTTTCAAATGTTACTCAAGCTTTTGTAGTTTTTTCACTTAAAAACCCTGATATAAATTATGAACTACTAAATAAATTTATAATTATGCTTGAAAAATCTCATATAAAGCCTATATTAATTTTCAATAAAACAGATATTGGCGATCAGAAAACAATAGATTATATTGAAGAAATGTTTATAGGAACAGGGTATACAATTAAATATATAAGTGCAAAAAAACAAGAAGATCTAAATGAAATTAGCGGATTTCTGAAAGATAATATAACTGTGCTTTGCGGTCCTTCTGGTGCTGGTAAGTCAACAATACTAAACAATATCCTAGGAGAGTACTACATGGAGACTGGTGGGCTCTCTAAGAAGCATGGAAGAGGAAAGCATACAACAAGGCATAGTGAGTTAGTTGAGGTTAAAGAGGGCCTTATACTTGATACACCAGGCTTTTCAAATATGGACATAAAACTTGATCCACTAGAACTAAAAAATTATTTTGTCGAATTTAATAAATATGAAGGCGAATGTAGATTTAATGGATGTGTCCATGACCAGGAGCCAGGTTGCAAAGTAAAAGAGCAAGTAGGAGAAACTATTTCAAAAGAAAGATATGATTATTACGTGAAGTTTTTAGATAAACTAAGAGAGGAGTATAAAAGAAAATGGTAAAAATAGCACCATCAATTTTGTCAGCAGATTTTTTAAACTTAGGTAGAGATATAGAAAAAACAGTAGAGGGAGGAGCAGATTGGATTCATATAGATGTAATGGATGGGGTATATGTTCCAAATATTAGCTTTGGATTCCCAGTTTTAAAGGCAATAAGACCTCTTACAGATAAAACATTTGATGTTCATTTAATGATCGCGAATCCAAGTGATTACATAGATGAATTTATTGATAGTGGAGCAGATTTATTAAACTTTCACTATGAAGCAGAGACTCATATAGACAGAGCTATAGAGAGGATAAAGTCTAAAGGAGCTAAGGCAGGCATAACTTTGAACCCAGCAACTCCAATATCAGTTTTAGAAACTATTCTACCAAAGCTTGATATGGTCCTTATTATGTCAGTTAATCCTGGATTTGGAGGACAAAGCTTTATTCCATATACCTTAAAAAAGATTGAAGAACTAAGAAAAATGGCCGATAGGTTAAATCCATCCCTTATTATACAGGTAGATGGAGGAGTGAATAAAGATAATATAAAGTCTATTGTAGATGCAGGAGCAGATGTATGTGTTGCAGGATCTGCGGTATATAAAGATAATGAAATAGAAAAGAATATAAAAGAATTAAAAGAGGCATGTAAGTAAATGGATGTTATTATTGTATCTGG
>JAAZDF010000240.1 GCA_012512905.1 Clostridium sp. | reverse complement strand
GGAGTGTTAGCTGCCAAAAGAGCTGGAATGAAGGTAATTGGAGTTAATCACAGAGTGAGTTTAGATAATGCAGATAAAATGATAGATAATTTTGAAAATCTAGAACTAGATATTTTAGACTTCTAAAAGATTAAAGAGGTGATATAATGAAGAAAGTAGCAGCATTCTATGATATAGATGGAACTTTGTATAGAGATGGTTTTATTTCTGAACTTTTTAAAAAATTTATTAAAAGTGAAATAATTGAAGAAGAAAAATGGTTTACTGAAGTTAAGCCTTATTTTGATCAGTGGGATAGAAGAAGAGGAACTTACGATACATATTTGGATAAGATGGCAAATATTTATATAATGGCCATTAAAGGTTATCATAAAAGTTTTATTGAACATATTATAGATAAAGTTGTAGCTGAAAAAGGTGAAAGAACCTACGTGTATACAAGGGATAGAATAAAATGGCATAGAAATAAGGGCCATACACTTATAACAATCTCTGGAAGCCCAAAAGAAGTTGTTTCCAAAGTTGCTGACCTTTATGGATTTGATGATTATAGAGGCTCTGATTATATTATTAGTGATGAAGATAGGTATACAGGTCAGGTTATCCCAATGTGGGATAGTAGATCTAAAAGAGAAGCTACTATCTTTATGGCAGAAAAGCATAACATAGATTTATCAAAGTCTTATGCTTATGGTGATACAGCAGGAGATTTCTCTATGTTCAAGTTAGTAGGTAATCCAGTACTTATTAATCCCACAAAAGAACTAATAAAATTAGTATTAAATGATGATGAAGTTAAAAGAAAAGCAAAAATAGTAGTTGAAAGGAAAGATGTCATTTATAAATTAAATATAGATTCTTTAGATATTGAATAGTTATTAGGAAAGAGGTAAAAGTTGATAATTGAAAATAAAACTATAAAAGTAGAGGATTTTACAGAAGATAATGTTCTAAAAATTCTAGATAAGAATATACTTGATAAAGCTATATTTTTTGATCTTGAACATTATTTATATAAAAAACCTATATGCGTTGGAGTTTTTGGTGCAGGAGTATATAATAAAGAAAAAAATGAAGTTAATACAACCCAATATATGATTGAAAACAGAGAAGATTCCTACCAGATTCTTCATATGGCAAAAAAGTATTTTAAAGAAATGAAGTTTAAAGGAAAAGAATATATAGTTACTTTCTCTGGTGACAATGATTTTTTTGTAATTAATTATTTGTTTGAAAAACATTTTATTGAATATAATTTTGAAGAAAATTTTAAATTAGTTGATCTTCAAACAGAATATGAAAAAAAGTATCAAAAAAATATAGGTCTAAAAAATTTAGAAAAACTTTGTAATATAGAAAGAAAAGGTCACGTGATGTCAGGAATGACTCTTGCAAAAACATTTTCTAAAGTGATGAGAGATAATAAGTATATTAATAGAATGCCTGATGAAAAGAAAAAAAGAATACTTAATTATAATCAGCAAGATGTAATTAACCTATTTCATATAATGAAAGACTGGGAAAAAATAAAACTAAAAGATATAGTAAAAATGGAAGAAAAACGTGAAGTTGAGAAACTACTTCGAAATGAAAATAAAAGAAATCTTCAAGAAGGAAGCTACAAAAACCAAGGAAATAGCTTTAATGCAGTCTTTAATAATTAAATATTATTTTTAATCTATGGTTTAGATTAGAGTAGTAATATAAAACCTACAGTGAAATAACTGTAGGTTTTATATTTTCTTAAAGAAAAAAGAAAGGACCTAGTAAAATGGAGTAATTGTACGAAAACAAGACTTATTTGCACCTGTAGACTTACTAGTGGGTTTAAATAAGCTTGTTATTAATATTATAGAGTTTACAAAAAGCCTAGAAAATGTTACCTTAGTATAGTAGTTGTTAGCAGTCACGCCTAGCGAGTGCTAATAAATAAGAAGGTGATATAAATGGATAAAGATATAGGTAATAGAAAGCTTAAAATACTAAAGGCTGTGGTACTTGATTATATTATGACTGGTGAGCCAGTTGGTTCTAGAACTTTAGAGAAAAAATATGATTTGGGTGTAAGCGCCGCTACTATAAGAAATGAGATGAAAGATCTTGAAGAGCTTGGATATCTTGATCAGATACATACCTCCTCTGGAAGGGTTCCTTCATCAAAAGGTTTTAGAATTTATGTAGATAAACTAATGACTCTTGATTCTTTGACATTAGAAGAAGTTAAGTTTATTGAAAACCAAATAGTTACAATGGCTGCTTTTGAAATTGAAAAAATAATGAGAAAAACAGCATTTATGCTATCTGAACTTACAAATTTAGCAGTTGTTGCTAAAAAACCAAGTCCATATAGTTTAAAGGTTAAAGCTATTCAATTAGTATGTTTAGAAAAGGAGTCAATACTAGCTGTAATTATGGTTGATAATGGTTCAGTAAAACATCAACTTATCAAAGTAAAAGAAACTCCAAACCAGGAAATACTACTTGAACTTTCAGATCTTCTTACATTAAAACTAAGGGGTATGACAATATCGGATATCAATCTTCATATAGTAAATGACTTAAAAGGTGTCCTAGAAGGCTACGAAGAATTATTTCTGTCAATACTACAAGCTATATACGATAGCTTAAGTGCTGAAAGTAGTGAAGACTATTATATAGAGGGAGCAACAAAAGTCTTAAATTATCCAGAATTTTCAGATGTAAATAAAATGAAAGATTTTTTAGGAATGTTAGACAATCCTTCTTTAATATTTAAAGACATTGAAAATGAATTAAATAGAGATGAAAATTTAATAGTCACAATTGGAGAAGAACTTGATCTGCCTGAAGCTAAAGATGTAAGTATCATTACAGCAAACTATAAATATAATGGGCATGATATGGGAACTATTAATTTGATAGGTCCTAAAAGACTAGATTATTCAAAAGTTCTATCAATACTAAATGGTGTTATAGATGAACTAGATAATAAATTAATTAAAAGGGAGCTGGATGACGGTGGATGAAAAGAAAATTAAAGATGAAAATG
>JAAZDF010000239.1 GCA_012512905.1 Clostridium sp. | reverse complement strand
GAGTCTATCTATTTCATGTGTTGATATTCCTTCTTTAATATAATTTCCAATCATTTCAAGTACTTTTGCGACTATTTCTCCAGATTCCCTCATGAGAGCAATTTCTCTCGCGTTTTTAATTATTATCATAATTATTCACCTAATGCCTTTAATACATTTTCAAATACAAGGTTTATAGCTTGAGCGCCGTCTACCTCTATAAGAATACTCTTATTGTCATAAAAATCTATCAATGGTTTAGTTTGGAAATCATAAATATCTAATCTTTCAAGCACTGTTTCTTTCTTATCATCATCACGCTGCTTAAGCTCACTACCACAGTTATCACATATACCTTCAATAAGTGGTGGACTAAATTTAGTATGATATGATGCTCCACAGGAAAAACACATTCTTCTTCCTGACATCCTCTCAACAATATAATCTCTATGAACGTTAATATAAAGAGCCTTTGTGATTTCAACACCTTTTTTTTCAAGTATCTTATCTAAAGCCTTTGCTTGATTAACTGTTCTTGGAAAACCATCTAATAAAAAACCTTTAGCTGTATCGCTTTCATTTAGTCTTTTTTCAATAAGTTTTATAGTTACATCATCTGGAACAAGGAGTCCCTTATCCATATAATTTTTAGCTAAACTTCCAAGATCTGTTCCTTCGCTTATATTATGCCTAAATATGTCTCCTGTTGATATATGTGGAATCTTATAATGATTACTAATTGATTGAGCCTGTGTTCCTTTTCCTGCTCCAGGAGGACCTAATAATATTATTCTCACTTGGTATCCCTCTCCATTTATCTAATTACTTAAGAAACCCTTCATAGTGTCTCATTATAAGTTGTGACTCCAACTGACGCATTGTATCAATAGCTACACCTATCATAATAAATAGAACTGTTCCACCAAAAGCAAGTCCCTTAAATGATGTATATTTTTCAAGTACGATTGGGAATATTGCAACAAGTGAAGCAAAAAGACCACTTATTATTGATACTCTTGTTAAAACTCTCTCTAAATACTTTTCAGTAGGTTTTCCTGGTCTAACTCCTGCTACATAACCACCGGATTTTGACATATTTTCAGCCATTTCATCTGGTTTAAATGTAATTTGAGTGTAAAACCATGCAAAGAATACAACAAATACAACATAAGCTATCATGTAAGGAAACGAATTAACTCTGAATATACTCCATCTACCTTCCACAAGTAAAGTGAAAAACTTTGAACCTGGGAAAAACTCTTTTAATGTAGCTGGGAAATTCATAACAGACATTGCAAATATTATTGATATAACAGATGCAGAGCTTACTCCTATTGGAATATGTGATGACTGTCCTTTAATTTGTTTTGTTCCACTTACTCTTCCTGAATATTGTACTGGAACTCTTCTTTCTCCAAGAGAAAATGCAAGTGTTCCTACAAAAAGTGCAATAACGGCAACAATAAATAATGCCAACATAACGATATCTATAGTACCACCTGTATATAGAACTGAAACCTGAGCTATCATGGTTGGTACCCTTGATACTATATTAATAAATATAAGTACCGAAACTCCATTTCCTATACCTTTTTCTGTAATTTTATCACCAAGCCATATTAAAAATGTTGATGATGCTACTAATGTAGTAATTATTAGAAAGGTATTAAGCATTGAATCTACTTTTACTGCTCCTGCATTATAAATAATTATATATGTACCATAAGCCTGTACTGCTCCAATAGCTATAGCTAAATATTTCGTATAGTTTTGGATTTTAGCTCTTCCTTCTTGTCCTTCTTTTGAAAGTTGTTCAAGACTTGGAATAATAACATTTAATAATTGCATAATAATCGAAGCATTAATATATGGTACAACACCCATAGCGAAAATACTGAAATTACCAAAAGCTCCACCTGATATAAGATCATAGAAACCTAGTAAAGTCTGAGAACTCGCCAGTTCTTTTAATGCTGTTGCATCTATATTTGGAACAGGTATAAAATTACCAAGTCTAAATATAAATACTATGAAAATTGTAAATATAATTCTCTTTTTAAGATCGTCAACTTTCCACGCATTTTTTAGGGTCTTTAGCAATTAAATCACCTCTACTTTTCCTCCAGCAGCCTCAATTTTCTCTTTAGCTGACTTTGAAACTCTACTTACTTTAATTGTAAGTGCTTTTTCTAATTCTCCATTACCTAATACTTTCACTCCATCAAGAGTTTTTGATATTATTCCTCTCTCTTTAAGAAGTGCTTCTGTAACTTCTGTACCATCTTCAAATACATTCAATCTATTTACATTTACTTCTACTATTTCTTTTGCAAAAATATTTGTAAAACCACGTTTAGGTATTCTTCTGTATAGTGGCATTTGTCCACCTTCAAATCCTATTCTAACGCCTCCACCTGATCTAGAGTTTTGTCCTTTGTGTCCTCTTCCAGATGTTTTTCCTGTACCTGAACTCATTCCTCTTCCAACTCTTTTAAGGCTTTTTCTACTTCCTTTTGCAGGTTTTAATTCATGTAGTTTCATGTCTTTTGTACACCTCCTGTAAACTAAGCTTCTTCTACTTCTAAAAGATAACCTATTTTTTTAATCATACCTCTTATTTGAGGAGTATCGTTCTGCTCAACTGTCTTGCCTATTTTTGACAAACCCAAAGCCTTGGCAGTGGCAATATGATCTTTTTTCTTTCCAATAAAGCTTTTCTTTAATGTAATATTAATTTTAGCCAAGTCAAACCCCTCCTTATCCTAATATTTCTTCTACAGACTTGCCTCTTAATTCAGCAAATCTCTCTGCTGTTTTTAAGCTCTTTAGTCCTTCGATAGTTGCTTTAACTACATTGCTTGGATTATTTGAACCTAGAGATTTAGCTCTAACGTCTTTAATTCCAGCAAGTTCTAATACTGCTCTTGCAGGTCCACCAGCAAGTACTCCGGTTCCTTCTTCAGCAGGCATAATAAGAACATTTCCTCTATTATATACTCCTGTTATTGTATGTGGAACTGTTGTTCCAACAATTTCTACGCTTACTAAATTTTTCTTAGCATTATCAATGCCTTTTCTTATTGCTTCTGGAATTTCTTGTGATTTACCCACTCCAACTCCAACATGGCCATTCTCATCTCCAACAACTACAAGAGCTGCG
Source organism: Clostridium sp. (assembly GCA_012512905.1). Classification (GTDB taxonomy): domain Bacteria; phylum Bacillota; class Clostridia; order Clostridiales; family Clostridiaceae; genus JAAZDF01. The sequence continues at coordinate 9,873 of JAAZDF010000239.1, read as the reverse complement.
AATCTGAAATTTCTACCACCTTTAACAACTTTAGTAACTCTACCTATATTAACTACTTTTTCTTGTAGGTCTAGTGTGTTAGGATCAATTTTCATGTTATATTACCTCCTTTTTTAGAATTTTAGCCCAGCTTTACGTGCTGCTTCTGCTAATGCTTTTATTCTTCCGTGATATATATATCCACCTCTGTCAAATACAACTGTGTCTATACCATTGTCTAATGCTTTTTTAGCAACCATTTCTCCTACTTTTTCAGCAGCTTCAATGTTACTTCCAACATTTCCAAAATCTTTTTCTAAAGATGATGCAGATACTAAAGTTATTTCTCTTAGATCATCTATAACCTGTGCATATATATTTTTTTCACTTCTATATACTGCTAGTCTTGGCCTCTGGCCAGTTCCACTTATCTTATTTCTTGCTCTTTGGTGACGTCTAACTCTGTTAGCTTCTTTATCTACCTTTTTGAACATTTAAGATCACTCCTTTCTACCTTATTTACCGGTCTTACCAACCTTACGTCTTATTATCTCGCCTTCAAACTTGATACCTTTTCCTTTATAAGGTTCTGGTTTTCTCCAAGCTCTAATATCTGCTGAGATATCTCCTACTTTTTCTTTATCTATTCCAGTAATTATTAGTTTAGTAGGGCTTTCAACCGTAAATTCAACACCTTCAATAGCATCAAACTCAACTGGATGAGAGTATCCAAGACTTAAAACTAATTTTTTCCCTTGAAGTTGTGCTCTATATCCTACACCTACAAGTTCTAGAGTGTTTTTATAACCTTCTGTTACTCCTACTACCATATTATTTACAAGTGATCTTGTTAGACCATGTAATGCTTTAGCATCTTTTTTCTCAGTTTTTTTAGTAAAAACAATGCTCTCATCTTCAACTTTAATGTCGATATCTTGATGCATTTTTTTTACTAATTCTCCCTTAGGCCCCTTAACTGTAACAACATTATCTGGTGTCACATCAACGGTCACTCCTTTAGGGATTTCGATAGGCATTCTACCAATCCTTGACATTCTTCTAACCTCCTATTTTGATCTTAGTCTTAGTTTTACCAAACGTAGCAGAGAACCTCTCCACCAAGTCCAAGCTTTCTAGCTTCTCTATCTGGTAATACACCCTGTGATGTTGATATTAAAGCAACTCCAAGACCATTTAAAACCTTAGGTACTTCGTCCGCTTTAGCATAAACCCTAAGTCCTGGTTTTGATATTCTTTTTAGACCAGATATTACTTTTTCACTATCTACTCCATACTTTAAAGTAAGTTTTAACATAGGAAGATTTCCATCTTTGTATTCTCCTACATCCTTTATATAACCTTCTTCAAGTAATATATTTGCAACCGCCTTCTTTACGTTAGAAGATGGTATTTCTACAACTTTATGTTTAGCAGCATTTGCATTTCTAACTCTTGTTAAAAAATCTGCTATAGGGTCAGTCATAACCATTTATTTGCCTCCTTTCTATGTTTTATATTACCAGCTTGCTTTTCTAACTCCAGGAATTTCTCCCTTATGTGCAAGTTCTCTAAAGCATATTCTACATATACCATATTTTCTTAAAACTCCATGAGGTCTTCCACATAGTCTGCATCTTGTATAAGCTTGCGTCTTATATTTAGGTTCTTTTTTCCATTTTTCAATTTGTGCTTTACGTGCCAATTTATTACCTCCTTACTTAGTAGCGAAAGGCATTCCAAGGAATCTTAATAATTCTCTAGCTTCCTCATCTGTTTTCGCTGTTGTAACAAAAACAACATCTAATCCTCTAATTTTATCTATTTTATCATACTCAATTTCTGGGAAAATAAGTTGTTCTTTAAGTCCGATTGAATAGTTTCCTCTTCCATCAAATGACCTATCTGAAACCCCTCTAAAGTCTCTTACTCTTGGTAATGATATATTTATTAGTTTGTCAGCAAAATGATACATATGTGCTTTTCTTAAAGTAACTTTACACCCAATAGGCATACCTTCTCTTAATTTAAAATTAGCAACTGATTTCTTAGCTTTTGTTATAATAGGTTTTTGTCCTGCTATAAGAGTTAAATCATTAACTGCAGAGTCTAAGACTTTTATGTTTTCTTTTGCATCACCTACACCCATGTTAACCACTATTTTTTCAAGTTTTGGTACTTCAAGGGCATTTTTATATGAAAATTCTTCCATCATTTTTGGAATTACTACTTCATTATATACTTCCTGTAATCTTGGAATCATATGTAATCCTCCTTTCTAATATTCTAAAGTATTTCGTCGCATTTTTTACAAACTCTTACTTTAGTTCCATCTTCTGTAATTTTTTTTGATATTCTTGTCACTGCTTTACATTTTTCACAGTAAAGCATCACATTAGAACTGTCTATAGGTGCTTCGGTACTAATGATTCCACCTTCCATGTTCTTAGCGCTTGGCTTTTCATGTTTCTTTACTACGTTTACGTCTCTAACTAGTACTCTACCAGCTTTAGGATAAACTTTTATAATTTCAGAAACTTTACCTTTTTCTTTTCCTGCAATGACCATTACTTTGTCATTTTTCTTAACATGTAGCTTCAATTTTTACACCTCTCCCTCTATAGAACTTCAGGTGCAAGAGATAATATTTTAGTAAATCCTTTTTCTCTAAGCTCCCTAGCTACTGGTCCGAATATACGAGTCCCTCTTGGGTTCATATCGTCTTTTATAATAACCGCAGCATTTTCATCAAATCTTATATATGTTCCATTACCTCTTCTAGTTTCTTTTTTAGTTCTAACTAGAACAGCTTTAACAACTTCACCTTTTTTAACAACTCCACCTGGTGTTGCACTTTTAACGCTAGCTACTATTACATCGCCAACATGAGCGTATCTTCTTCCTGATCCGCCAAGTACTTTTATACACATGATTTCTCTTGCTCCAGAGTTGTCAGCAACTTTCATTCTACTTTCTACTTGAATCATAATTGCCCTCCTTTCATCATTTTGTTTACTTAGCTTTCTCCACTACTTCAACAAGTCTCCATCTTTTATCTTTTGATAGAGGTTTTGTTTCCATAATTAAAACAGTATCGTTTATATTTGCTTCATTATTTTCATCATGAATTTTATATTTTTTAGTCTTATTTATTGTTTTACCGTATAGTGGATGTCTAACTTTTCTTTGAACAGCAACTACAGCTGTTTTTTCCATTTTGTCAGAAACTACTATACCCACTCTGGTTTTTCTATTATTTCTTTCCAAAGTTTTACCTCCTCTTTAGTATTAATTATTTACTGCCTTGATTTCCTCTTCTCTAATGATGGTTTTAACCTGAGCAATAGATCTTTTAACTTGTTTAATCCTTACAGGATTTTCTAATTGACCGGTAGCCAGCTGAAATCTTAAATTGAAAAGTTCCTCTTTAAGATCAACAAGCCTTGTAGCTAAATCTTCTGAGCTACTTGCTCGTAAATTATTTAACTCTCTAGCCTTCATTATTCATCACCACCCATTTCTGCAAAATCACTCTTTGTTACAAATCTTGTAGCCATTGGTAGTTTATGTTGTGCAAGTCTCATAGCTTCTCTAGCTACATCTTCTTCAACTCCGGAAAGTTCAAATATTACTCTTCCTGGTTTAACTACTGCCACCCAATATTCAACATTACCTTTACCTGAACCCATTCTTGTTTCAGCTGGTTTAGCCGTTACTGGTTTATCTGGGAATACTTTTATCCAAAGTTTTCCACCTCTTCTAATAGATCTATTTATAGCAACTCTGGCAGATTCAATTTGATTTGATGCAAGCCAAACTGCTTCTGTTGCTTGTAGCCCATAATCCCCGTAAGCTAAAAAGTTTCCTCTTGAAGCTTTTCCCTTCATAGTTCCTCTTTGTTGTTTACGATATTTCACTCTTCTAGGCATTAACATGTCGAATTCCTCCTTTCTTTAATCTATAATTATGCGTTCTTTTCTTCCTCTTCAGTTTTTACTTCTGGAAGAATTTCACCTTTATAGATCCAAACTTTTACTCCTATTTTTCCATATGTTGTGTTTGCTTCAGCAAATCCATATTGTATATCTGCTCTTAGTGTTTGTAGAGGAATTGAACCCTCTCTGTAAAACTCAGTTCTAGCAATTTCTGCTCCGCCAAGTCTTCCTGAACACTGAGTTTTTATTCCTTCAGCGCCAGCTCTTCTTGCTCTTTGTATAACTTGTTTCATTGCTCTTCTATAAGAAATTCTTCTCTCAAGTTGTCCTGCAATGTTTTCTGCAAGTAGCTGAGCATCTTTATCTATTTCTTTAACTTCAACAATGTTTAAAACTAATGTTTTACCATCAACTATTGGTAACATATCTTTTTTTAGTGTTTCTATTCCTGATCCACCTCTGCCGATAACCACTCCTGGTTTAGCAGTATGTATATCAACTTTAACTCTTTTTGCAGCTCTTTCGATTTTAACTTCAGAAATTCCTGCATTAGTTAGTCTTTCCTTAATAAACTCTCTTATCTTTTGGTCTTCAACTATATTGTCAGCAAAGTCTCTTTTATCTGCATACCACTTTGCATTCCAATCTTTAATCACACCAACTCTAAACCCATGTGGATTAACTTTTTGTCCCACTATTAAATTACCTCCTTTTCTTATCTTTCTTTAACTACGATTGTAATATTTGTAGTTCTTTTAAGTATTCTAAATGCTCTACCTTGTGCTCTTGGTCTAAATCTTTTCAATGTAGGACCTTGGCCAGTATAAGCTTCAGAAATATATAGATTGTCTCTATCCAAGTTTAAATTGTTTTCAGCGTTTGCTACTGCAGATTTAACAGTTTTATTAATAACTGATGCAGATCTTTTATTTGTATATTCTAAGATTGCCATCGCTTCGTTTACATTCTTTCCTCTTACAAGATCAAGAACTACATCAGCTTTCATTTGTGACATTCTTTCATTTCTATTTACTGCTTTTGCTTCCATCTAATATTCCTCCTTCCAGTATTTAAGGTTTTAAATTTCCCATATATTATAAGGTCTTAACGGCAGTTTTCCTATCACGTGAATGAGCTCTAAATGTTCTTGTCATAGCAAATTCACCAAGTTTATGTCCAACCATATCTTCAGAAATATAAACAGGTACATGTTTTCTACCGTCATGAACAGCAATTGTATGTCCTATCATCTCAGGAAATATTGTGGAGCTTCTTGACCAAGTTTTTATAACTCTTTTATCTTTTTCTTTATTCATAAGTTTTATTTTATTCATAAGACTTTCTTTAACGAAAGGTCCCTTTTTAATTGATCTACTCACTTTTTTATCCTCCCTCCGAGAACTAAATAATAATCAGTAATTATTTCTTTTTCTTTTTCTTTCTTCTACCTTTTATTATTAATTCATTAGAATATTTTTTAGGTTTTCTAGTTTTGTATCCAAGAGTAGGTTTACCCCAAGGACTTAATGGAGAAGGCATTCCTATTGAAGTTCTTCCTTCACCACCACCGTGTGGATGGTCTACTGGATTCATTGCTGATCCTCTTACTGTAGGTCTTATTCCAAGATGTCTGTTTCTTCCTGCTTTTCCTATTACTACAATTTCATGAGTCTCATTTGAAACTCTTCCAATTGTTGCTCTACATTCAGATCTAATATATCTAGTTTCTCCTGAAGGTAGTCTTACAGTTACATATTTTCCTTCTTTTGCATTAAGCTGAGCAGCTGTTCCTGCAGATCTTACAAGTTGTCCGCCTCTTCCTGCTTGAAGTTCTATATTGTGTATAAAAGTACCTACTGGAATATTCTGCATTGGTAAAGTATTACCTACTTTAATGTCTGCGTCTACTCCTGAGATTATTTCATCCCCAACATTTAAATTCTTAGGTGCTAAGATATATCTTTTCTCACCGTCATTGTATACTACAAGTGCGATAAACGCTGACCTGTTTGGATCGTATTCTATTTTAGATACCCTTGCTGGTATTCCGTCTTTAGTTCTTTTGAAATCTATTATTCTGTATTTCTTTTTAGCCCCACCGCCACGATGTCTTACAGTAATTTTCCCTTGTGCATTTCTTCCTGCAACTCTCTTTTTTGGTGCTAATAATGATTTTTCAGGTTTGTTTTCAGTCATTCCTGTATAATCTGTTACTGTTTTATGTCTGTTGGACGGCGTAGTTGGCTTATATGATTTAATAGCCATTGAATTATTCCTCCTTATTTAACTTATCTGGTTAAGTAACCAATATTAATCTATAAAATTATATTTCTTCGAAGAATTCTATAGATTTGCTATCTTCAGTTAATGTTACGATAGCTTTTTTCGTGTTTGCTCTTCTTCCTAAATGCATTCCCATTCTTTTAAGTTTACCTTCTGATCTCATTGTAGCTACGCTTTTAACGTCAACTCCAAATATTTCTTCTACGGCTCTTTTAATTTGAGATTTATTAGCTTTAGGATTAACTAGAAATGTGTACTTCTTGTCACCCATTGCCTCCATTGATTTCTCAGTTATTACAGGCTTTCTTACGATATCATAAGATGTTTGGTTTTTCATTATGCGTACACCTCCTCAAGTTTAGATACTGCATCCTTTGTAATTATCAATTTGTCATATTTTAGTAAATCATATACATTTATATTATTTACTGGAACTACTTTAACTCCAGTGATATTTCTACCTGATTTATAAACATTTAAATTAGATTCCAAAGTTACAATTAATGCTTTATTTGCTTCAAATACATCAAGCATGTTTTTCAGAGTTTTAGTTTTTGGTGTATCTAAGTTTAAATCTTCTAAAACAATAATATCTTCACCATTAACTTTAGTAGTAAGAGCTGATTTCATAGCAACTCTTCTCATTGATTTTGGAACTGAGACTCTGTAGCTTCTTGGCTTAGCAGCGAAAACAACTCCTCCACCAACCCATTGTGGTGATCTTATTGATCCGTGTCTTGCTCTTCCTGTTCCTTTTTGTCTCCAAGGTTTTGCTCCTCCACCTCTAACCTCTGCTCGAGTTTTAGCTGATTGAGTTCCTTGTCTTTTATTTGAAAGTTGAGCTACAACTATATGATGCAACACATTTTCATTTACTTCAGTATTAAAGATATTTTCATTTAAAGAAACATCTCCTACTTTATTACCTTCTATATTAAATAATCCTACTGTAGGCATTTGTATCCTCCTTTCCTAATATTATTTTTTAACCTTTAACTGTATTTCTAATTACAACTACACTTTTAGCTGGTCCAGGTATTCCACCTTTTATTAGAATTACATTCTTCTCTGGCATAACTTGTACAACTTCAAGGTTTAATATAGTTCTATTTACATGTCCCATATGTCCTGGAAGCTTTTTCCCTTTAGCTGTTTCTCCTGGTGTTGCTGACATTCCTGTTGAACCTGGATGTCTGTGGAATTTAGAACCGTGTGTTTCTGGTCCTCTACTGAAATTCCATCTTTTAATAACTCCCTGGAATCCCTTACCTTTTGTCATACCGGATACATCAACTTTGTCTCCTACTTGAAAAGACTCTACAGTTATTTCAGAACCTATCTCTAGGTCTTCTGTATCTTCAAATCTAAACTCTTTTAAAATTCTTTTATTAGTTACTCCTGCTTTTTTAAACTGGCCTTGTTTAGGTTTGTTTACAAGCTTTTCTCTAATATCTCCATAACCTACTTGTACTGCTGTATAACCATCTTTTTCCTCAGTTTTTTTCTGAACTACTACATTTGGTTTTGCTTGTACAACTGTTACTGGAATAAACCTTCCATTTTCGTCGAAAATTTGTGTCATTCCGATTTTTGTTCCCATTATTGCTTTTTTCATTTTTTACCTCCAAACTTATTAGCGGATCACAAGCTAATGCGATCATAACAGCTCATAGAGAATTTCTACAAACTATTTTATAGCTTAATTTCAATATCCACACCAGCTGGTAGATCAAGTCTCATAAGAGCATCTACTGTTTTTGCTGTAGGATTAATTATGTCAATTAATCTTTTGTGAGTTCTAATTTCAAACTGTTCTCTTGCATCTTTATATACGTGCACTGATCTAAGCACTGTAATAATTTCTTTTTCTGTTGGTAGTGGAACTGGTCCTGATACTTCTGCACCAGTTTTCTTTGCACTTTCAACTATTCTTTGTGCTGACTGATCTAATACTCCGTGTTCAAAAGCTTTCAATCTGATTCTTATTTTCTGATTTGCCATTTTGTTACCTCCTTTTAATTGTACGTTATACTTTTTCGCACAACAGCGGATACCCCTTTAAACTGTGCCTGGTGTTTCATAAATAATGACACACCTTAACAACAGTGCAGGATAACCTCGCCCGGTTCGTGACCTGACATACTCATCAAGAAATACCTGTAAAGTCCAGCAACCTCTTGAATCTTAGCTGTTCTCTGCAACTACAATATTATACTATACAAAGTAGCTTTAATCAATCTTATTTTGAATAATATATCCAGTCAAGATTGAATGCACTGTCTATTATATAGTTAAAATCTCCTTAAAGCAATAGAAAAAGCTAATTTAACCTAAATTAAATTAGCTTTTATTGTTTAAAATAAATCCTTCACCGAATCTAGTAGATAAGTAGCTTTTATATCTGATTCTTCATAAGACTTTTTAGTCGTTTCGCCACTAAAAACTAAGGCAGAATCTACTCCTGCATTATTAGCACCTAAAATATCTGTATAAAGTCTATCACCAAACATAACCATATCTTCATAATCTACATCATATTCATTTTTTATAATATCTATAATAAATTTACTCGGTTTCCCTACAATAATATCAGGCTTTCTTTCTATAGATGCTTCTATAGCTTTAAGGAAAGATCCTGTATCTATCATAAATTTACCACCAGGAAGCGGACAATTTAAATCTGGGTGAGTTGCTATATAAGTCGCTCCATCTAATATAAAGTCGCAGGCCATCCACATTTTGTCATAAGTAAGAGTTTTGTCAAATCCAAAAACAACATAGTCAGGCTTTTCACTTCTATCCCTTATGAGCCTTATTCCTGATTCTTCAAACTCTTTTTCAAGAGAAGGAGTCCCAAGAAGAAATACCTTTGCGTTCTTTTTTATAGAATTAATATAAAGTATAGTCGCCTTACCAGAAGTCATTATTTCTTCTTCCTTAGCTTCTATCCCCATCTTTTTTAGTTTATCAACATATACTTCCCCACTTCTTGAAGAATTATTTGTTAGAAAAACATAGTCGTTGCCTCTTCTTTTTATTTCATTTAAAAACTCTATAGATCCATCTATAATCTTATCTCCAAGATATATAGTCCCGTCTAAATCAAGTAGAAATAATTTCTTGTTTTTTAATTGTTCCATATTTATACCCCCCATACTAAACTATAATATCATATTCAAAACAATAGGTAGGCTCTAAAGAATATAAAAATTATATTTCTATTAAACATAGTTAAATTTTATTTATATTAGCCTAATTAGTATCTATATTTGAAAAATTCCCCTTAAAAAAAGAGACTGGTTAAAACCAGTCTCTTTAAATTAAATTTTAAATTAGTCTGTAATTGTTGTAACAACTCCAGAACCAACAGTTCTTCCACCTTCTCTAATAGCAAATCTTAAACCTTCAGTCATTGCTATTGGAGTGATTAGTTCAACGTCCATATCGATATGGTCCCCTGGCATTACCATTTCCATACCATCTGGAAGCTTAATGTCTCCAGTTACGTCTGTTGTTCTAAAGTAGAATTGTGGTCTATATCCATCAAAAAATGGAGTATGTCTTCCACCCTCTTCTTTTTTAAGAACATATACTTGTCCTACGAACTTTCTATGAGGTTCTACTGAACCTGGTGCTGCAAGAACTTGACCTCTTTCGATGTCAGTTCTTTGAATTCCTC
>JAAZDF010000238.1 GCA_012512905.1 Clostridium sp. | reverse complement strand
TGGATATCTATAAAGCTGAACTTGAAGAAAGAGCAAAAAACATATCCTATACCATGGGCTCTTATATAGAAGAAAACTCAGAAGTTACGGAAAGAAGAGGTCATATGGGTAGCGGAATGGGTATGGGGATGTTTGAAACATACCTTGCTATGGCTGGAGATATTGCAGGAACAGATGTATGGATAGTAGATAGAGATTTAAACTTGATTACAGGTGGACCAAGAAGAGGCCATCAATCTCTGATGCCAAATGTTGAGTACTCTGATCTTCCAAAAAATGCTGATATCTTGGTTCAAAAAGTATTTGAAGGAGAAACAGCTTTTAGCGAAGAGTTTAGTAATTTACTCTCTGAATCAACCTTAACAGTAGGTGCACCAATTTTAAGCTCATCTGGAGAAATACTAGGAGTTACTCTTATGCACTCAGCTATAGAAGGAGCCAATGAGTCTATTTCAAGAGGAATAATGATACTTATAGTAAGCATACTAATAGCCCTAGGACTATCATTAATAGTGGCGAGTATTTTGTCGAGGACCTTTACAAAGCCACTCTTAAGCATGAATAAAACGGCTCTTCGCCTAAGTGAGGGTGATTATAAGGTGAAGACAAGAATAAACGAGAAGGATGAAATTGGAGAACTTGCAAAAACTCTCGATGTTCTCGCAAACCGCTTAGATAAGGCAAGTAAAGAAAGTGAAAAACTTGATCTTATGAGAAAAGAATTTTTAGCAAATATATCTCATGAACTTAAAGCCCCAGTTACTGTAATGAGAGGATCTTTAGAAGCACTTGTCGATGAAATAATTACAGATCCAGAAAAAATTAAAGATTATCACGTTCAAATGCTTAGTGAATCAAAGTTTTTAGAAAGGCTTGTAAATGATTTACTAGACCTTTCAAGGCTGCAAAGTCTAGATTTTAAGATTGAAAAAACAAAAATTTCTCTTTGTGATGTAATTGATGATGCAGTTAGAAGTGCTAGAAGTATTGCAAAAGATAGAAATATTGAGATTGTAGCTAGTAAAGACACTAGCTTTTGCAGCTTTAATGGAGACTATGGAAGACTTCGCCAAATGATTATGATAATTCTTGATAATGCAGTTAAATTTTCACCAGAAAATGAGAAGGTTTTTGTGGATTTTGAAAAAGGAAAACTTACAATTAAAGATAATGGTGAAGGTATAGAAAAGTCAGCCCTTCCTTATATATTTGATAGGTTTTATAAATCTAAATATGAAAATAATAAAAAAGGAACGGGCCTTGGACTTTCTATTTCCAAGCAAATTGCAGCGAGGCACGGCATGAATTTAAAAGCTGAGAGTACTTTAGGAGAAGGAACTAGTTTTATTTTCTCCTGGTAAAAGAATTTTTGGAAAAGTTTTATAAAAACATAGTTTTGCCATAATCTATTGTTATTATGAAACTGTAAAGAAAATAAATCTTAACTATTTAAAACCTTGGGAGGTTATAAAAAATGAAAAAATTCAAAAAAGTTATTTTATCAGCTCTTGTAATTATGGCAGTGGGAGTAACAGGTGTCACAGCATTTGCAAAGTCACAGTATAAAAGTCCAGCTGAAGTTACTGCTGGTGTAACTGGGAAAACAATAGAAAGTGTTACAGCTGAAAGAAGAGAAGAAAATAAAACTTATGGCACTATTGCAAAAGAAAATGGAAAACTCGATGAATTTAAAAGAGAAAGTCTGGAAATGAAAAAAGATATTCTAGAGACTAGGGTAGCAGAAGAAAAAATAACTAAAGAAAAAGCAGACTCTATAATTAAATCTATAGAAGAAAGACAGGTTGACTGTGACGGAGAAGGCTCTCTTAGATTAGGAGAAAAAGAAAACCTAGGATTTGGATTTAATGGAAACCAAGAACAGAGAGAAAACAGACAAGGTGAAAACTTTGAAAACAGAGAAAATTTAGGCCAAGGACGCCGTG
>JAAZDF010000237.1 GCA_012512905.1 Clostridium sp. | reverse complement strand
TTTTGCTGTAACATTTGTTGTAACACTGTTACAACAAAACATTTTTTAAATTAAATGATTTTTACAGTTTGGATAGAAAATTAATTAAAAAATAACCTAATAATGTAATTATACTGGCAATTATAGCTAAGGGTAGGGCTGTTTTTAATTTATCTTCAAAAGAGGTATGATCGATCTTTTTTCCTAAATCATTAACACCGGAATTCATTTCTTTGAAAATTTGATTTATACCCTTTTTCAAACTACCTACTGATCCCTTGATCTCTTGATTTACTAGATTCAATCCCTCTTTCGTGTTTTCTACTATTTGCTCGTTCAAGTTCTCTAGCTTTTTCACGCTCAATTTCTCTTGTTCTTGCATCAGGTTTAGATAATGCTGTGACACTTTTTGCATTTTCTCTAGTTGATCTTCTGATATGCTCTTTTGCTCCTTCAATATCAAAATCATCTGCTCTTGTGCTTTCTTGCTCGAGCTTTCTATGGCTTGTATCTCCTTTAAGACTGTTTGATGGTTCATTGAGTCCTTGTCCATTTGAACCTTGATATAGCTCTTCATCAGTTGGTTTAATTCCCTTGTTTCTAATATCAAGTCCTTCAGCTCTTCCTGCTCTTTCTCTTTCTTCATAATTTCGTTCAAATTCACTTATTAAACCCCCTTTTGTAAAGTCTGAATCGTTAAAAGTTTTTTCCAGATTTGCAAGCCTTACTCTTTTTCCACTTTCTTTATTTATAAAAGTTATATGCTTTCTTGTATCTATCCAATTTGTATTATAGCCTTCTTTATCCATTTCTTTTATAAAATCATCTTTTGAGATAGCTTTTTCCTGGGATCTTTTAACTGCTTTTGCTGTTTCTAAGATATAGGACTTGTAATCTCCCTGGATGTCTCTTTTAATTGCCTGGTATTTATTGTGATTTAAGCTTGAAATTTTCCCTTGTTCTTTTGATTTTTCATCAGGGAGTAGATTGTGTTTTTTCTCTAATTTTCTTAAATGGTCTTTTAGTTTTTCTAGGTCGTATTTACTCTCCCTAAATTTTTTCCCATTTTCCATATTTACAGAATTGACTATAAAGTGATTGTGTATGTGTCTTTTGTCTGTGTGTGTTGCCATAATGACTTGGTGGTTTTTAAACCTTTCTTCATTTTCCATAAATTCTTTGCCTACCTGGTGGGCTTTTTCTATATTTATATTTGGATCATTGGGATTAAAACTCATAACATAGTGCTTGTATTGTCTTCCCTCTGTTTTATTGTATAGCTCTTTTATTGCTTTCATCTCGTCTATTGAAGTTTTTATATTACAGTCTTTTCCAGCAATTATTTTTTCTTCTGTTTTTTCTTCTTGTGTTATATATTTTATTGCTTTTCCTATGCTTGCCTTTGAATTAACTGCCTTAATAATTGCCATGCTTCCACCAGCTCCTTGTTTATCTCTTCTAGTTCACTAGCACAATCCACCTTACCTTGATTTGCTAGTTTTGTTAGTTGGTTGATGTTAACTCCTATTTTATTTACTTCTATGACTAGTTCTTTTAGATTATCTATTACTACTATTTCTCGATTTAAGGCTGATTTAGTCATATATTCAGTAATGGATAATTTTGATTTTTTTATATTTTTTTCTATTTTTTCATAGTCTTTATTATTTACTCTAAAACTATATTTATTTTCCTTTATATTTTTGTTTTTTTCTGACATCAAAACACTCCTAACCTTGATATTTCAATAGGTGTATAGTATTAAAAACTTTTTAAAGTGCCTTAGAATTGATTTTAAAGGGTCTTTTTTTGCTTTTCTTTGTCTAAAACTTCAAGATACCAATCAAAGCCTTGTTCCTCTGCTTCTCCTTCTGTTTTTATATCAAATAAGTAAGACATATTGCTGTATAATTTTTGCAAGTCCTCAAGTGGTATTTCTGCATTTTTACAAGCTAGTAACATATATCCTATTGCCTGATTATTAGTCATTTTTATATCTCCTTTTTATTTTTCTTTTATTTTAGATGATTTTTACCACCAGGTACCGTCTTTGCTGTAGTGATACCATTCTCCATTTTTTAATCTTACACATACTGTATTGTTTTCATCTAGCCAAGTTTCAATTATTTCCATTCCCGATTTGTAGTCACTTCCAACGATTTGAGTATGCAGCTTGTTTGTTTTAAGCATTAATTCTTTTTGATCTTCTGTTAGTTTTTCAATTCCTTTTATCATTTTTTCAGCTCCTTTGACTTTTGTTTTATCCAGGAGATCTGTAAAATCCAGGATAAAATTGTACTTGTATTAGCAAGTGGAAGATAAAAGAGTGGTTTTCTCTTTTATCTGGAAGGCGCTAGTTATGGGGGTCAAGGGGGAACTCTCCCCCTTTGCAGGATATACTTTCGGACGAAACGTCCGACAAGTGGGTATCCTGCACAACCCCTTTAAAAAGATATTACACCGATTAAAGTTATATGTCAATATAAGTTTTGAGGGTAATATAATCATCTAGGGGGTTGTTGGTCTTTGTATTTTTATTTATTTTTTGTTGCACGATCTTCTGGCAATAAAAATAAGAGAAATATGCTTTTAATGTTTTCAGGTATTGAAAATTTTTTGTAATTTAATTTATTAATTACTTTTTATATGTTTTTCTTTTATTAGTGCTTTTTTCTTTTGTTTTTTGTCTTTTTTAATAGATTTTTAGTGTTTTTATATAGATGGAACGACAGCTTTGCTGGTTCTTTTATATAAAGATTGTTTTAAAGATTGTTTAAACCCTTGTTAGGTGCTCTGTAGACCAGTCTGGGACTTGGCTATAGAGGACACGAGGGTATAAATTGTATTTCTCAAGGGTATAAATTGTATTAACGAGGATATAAATTGTATTTCTCAAGGGTATAAATTGTATTGACAAGGATATAAGTTAGATGTATTATATCCTTATACATATATCACTGGTGTGGATAAGTTTATGAGGAGGAGATATTATGTCTAATTTAGTAATATATAAAGATGAGATGAACACTGTACCTTTAAGAAATTTTAATTCTAAAGAGATGGATTTATTTTTTTCTATTTGCTCAAAAATGAGAAACAAAGATCTCGATGTTATAACCTTTGACTTTGATGAATTAAGAGATTTAAGCGACTATAAATATACTGCTTATGATAGGTTTATAGGAGATATTGAAGGAGTATACGATAAGTTAATACAGCTTAATATTAAAATTGGAACTCCTACAGAATTTACTAAATTCGTATTATTTACTGAATACACAGTTAGTGCTGAAAAAGAAACTGTCACTGTACAAACCAATAATAAATTTAAGGATATTTTGAATAATATTTTTGGTAATTTTACTAAATTTGAATTAGAAGAATTTACAAGTCTTAGAAGTAGCTATTCAAAGACTGCATATAGACTTTTAAAACAATTTAGGCAATCAGGATATTACATAGTCCACATAGATGAATTTAAAAGGTTATTTGATATTCCTAGTAGCTATCGAATGAGTGATATTGATAGACAAATATTAAATCAAATAATAAGTGAACTATCTGATTTCTTTAAAAATTTAAGGATTAACAAGTTAAAAGGGAGAGGGAAAAGAAAAAGATTTATAGAACATATAGAATTTAAGTTTGAACCTGAAACTGATGTTGAGAGAGGAATTAAAACATTCAGAGATAAAGAAACTGGAGAATATTACGAAAGAAATTTAATGGATTTTACTGATGATGAAGTTAAAAAGACATTCCCAGAAGTTAAACCTGCAAGTGATCTCCTAGAATTAAAAAAGCAAATGGGATTATCTAAGGAAAAATACAATGAAAAACAGATAAATAAAATTTATGAAACTGCTATAAATAAAATAGTTGAAACTAAATCAAATGTTGATGTTTTTGAGTATATAAGGCTTTGTAATGACTTTGTATCAAATCAAAAGGATGTAAGAGATAAATATAATTATTTATTATCAACTTTAAAAAACGATTATGATCAAAAATTAAATCAAATAAATCTTTTTTAATAAATCAGTCACTAAACAAACTCAAGGTGGAGATTTTTAGAAAATCACTAAAAATCTCCACCTTGAGTTTGTTTTTTTATTTGCTCCTTTAAATTTAAGGGTAAAGCATACAGAAAACAGAAAACACTTTCTAGCTTTACCCTTAACCTATAATAGCAAATAAAACCATTTCTT
>JAAZDF010000236.1 GCA_012512905.1 Clostridium sp. | reverse complement strand
TTTTCAGGTATAGCTACAATAGAAGACCTTTTAGAAGAAATTGTAGGTAATATATACGATGAGCATGATGAGCTTGATGATTTTATAAATAAAGTAACTGAAAATACTTATATAATTGACGGACTTATAACCATAGATGACTTTAATGATAAGCTTCCCCTAGGCATACACTCAGATAATACTGACAGTATGGGAGGTTTTGTTATAGAGATGCTTGGTAGAGTCCCAGTTAAGGGAGATACAGTATTTTATAGGGGCCATGAGCTAAAAGTTCAGAAAATGGCAGGAAAAAGAATAAAAATACTTAAGGTTATAGTTGATCCAAGTTACTTTGAAGATGATAATGAAGAGAAATTTGAAGAAGAAAAAAATGATAAAAACAAATGAAATTTTAAAAGTCTATTTATCTAGTTGCACCTAAATTAGATGCTAAGATTAATACTTAAATAAAAATAGCCTGCACCTAAAAAAGTGCAGGCTATTTTATAATCAATTATAATTTAAAACTTTCTATAAAGGCCAACTAGTTTTCCTAAGATCTCACAGCTAGGAACAAGTATTGGTTCCATTGATGAATTCTCAGGTTGAAGACGTATATGGTCTTTTTCTTTGAAAAATCTTTTTATAGTTGCTTCACTTTCTATAAGGGCAACTACGATTTCTCCGTTGTCTGCAGAGTTTACCCTTTCAATAATAGCAAGGTCTCCGTCATATACTCCAGCTTCTATCATACTCTCACCTATAATTTTAAGCATAAATAAATCATTATCATGTTTAACATAGTTCATAGGTAACTGAAAATATTCTTCTATATTCTCATGAGCAAGAATAGGCTCTCCCGCTGTTATTCTTCCAACAACAGGGATATCCAGCATCTCAGGTCTGTTGATAAGCTCTGGTATTTTTAAAGCTCTTGGCTTTGTTGGATCCCTAAGGATCATTCCTTCTTCTTCTAATTTAACCAAATGAGCATGTACTGTCGAGGTAGATTTTATATCTAGTGCTTTACATATTTCCCTTACTGAAGGGGGATAACCATGTTCATTAATAAATGTGAGAAGATACTCGTAAGTTAGCATCTGTCTTTGTTTTAAACCCATTGATACACCTCATTTTTATTTTCTTAATTATAACATAGTAGTATGGTCCTTGCAAACGGATGTTCGTATTAATAAAATAAAATATTTTAATAAAAGCATATATATAAAAATAAATCTAAAGTTAAAGATTCACAGGGAAGAATATGTAAATTAGGAGTTTATACCCATATGTTTGCATAAAAAAACTGTAAAAGAAGATAAAAGACTCGAAAATATGGTAAAATATATAAGGGAAGCAAGTAAATAAGTAAATATGAAATTTTAAACAATAAAGGAGAAAGATAAAATATGATGAATTCAGTGCAAATAGCAGGTCGTTTAACAAGAGATCCAGAGTTAAAATATACTCAAGGGGGAATGGCGGTAGCTAACTTTACAGTTGCAGTATCAAGATATAAAAAAGGTGGAGAAGAAAGTACTGATTTTATTAATTGTGTTGCTTTTAGTAGAGTAGCAGAACTTTTAGCAGAAAAAACTGTAAAAGGTGGAAGAGTACTTGTAGAAGGTAGTATTAAAACTGGTAAATATGAGCATAAAGATGGTCATACAGTATATACAACAGATGTTAACGCTTATAAAGTAAGTATAATTGATTGGGCAAATGATAATCAAAGAGGCTCCTCAGCAGGAGATTCAGATGATATGTCTCCAAACTTTGATGATATGACGCCTATAGATGATAACAACATTCCATTTTAAAACAATATAAGTATATAGTAACAAGCAAAAAAGACTGATTTGTATAATTGGTCTTTTTTTGCTTTTAAGAAATGCTTTAATATCAGAAGAGTTATAGTCCACCTAAATAAAAACTTTGGTTGAAAAATTAGATTATTTGAAAAAAGCCCTGTATAATAAAAAGATAAAATATTAAATAATATATGGATTAATTTAGTGATTATCATTTGGAGGTGTTATATGGAAATAATTAGAAATTACGGAATTGCCTTAGTTGCTTTTTTCTTGGTTGATATAGTATGGCTTGGAGTGGTAGCTAGAAAATTGTATGACAAATATATAGGACATCTAAGAGCAGATAAAACAAATTGGAGCGCAGCCATTATATTTTATCTACTTTATGTTTTAAGTTTAGTTTTTATTGTTATTAATCCAGCCCTTGAAAAAGAAAGCATAATGTACGCATTTTTAGGAGGCGGCTTGTTTGGTATAATTACCTATTCTACATATGATTTAACTAACCTTGCAACACTTAAAGATTGGCCAGTATTTATAACCATAGTAGATATTGTTTGGGGAATGATTTTAAATGCCCTGACTGCAGTAATTAGTTTTTATATAATAAGTCTTTTTTAATATGAAAAAACTAGGCAGAGAATTCTATAGCAAAGATACATTAGTGGTGGCGAAAGAACTTTTAGGAAAAATACTAGTCCATAAAACAGAAGGGAAAACACTCAAAGCTAAAATTGTAGAAACAGAAGCTTATCTCGGGTTAAATGACAAGGCTGCCCACTCTTACGGAGGCAAGGTAACAAATCGGATTAAGACAATGTATGATAAGCCGGGCATTGCATATGTTTACTTTATTTGGGGTAAACATTACTGCCTAAATGTAATAACTAAGAAAGAAGGCATTCCTGAAGGTGTTTTGATACGTGCCTTTGAACCAATTGAAAATATAAATCAAATAGTGCTTTATAGATTTAATAAAAGCATAGAGGAATTAAATAGATATGAGAAAAATAATATTAGTAATGGTCCTGGAAAATTAACTAAAGCTATGAATATAGATATAAAATTAAACGGTGAAGACCTATGTAAAGAAAAACTATATATAGAAACTGAAAAAGATAGTGATTTTAATATTATAGAAACGACGCGTATCGGTATAGATTATGCAGAGGAAGCAATTGATTATGACTATAGATTTTATATAGAAAATAATTCTTACGTATCTAGGCTATAAGTGTTTTTCAATAATTAGGATTGTTTTTCTACTATAAATATAAAATATAAGGATAAAAAGAACAGATTCTGGAGACTATAAAGTTTCCAAAATCTGTTTTTAATTATTTATTATCTAAAGGTCCCAGTTTTGATCATTAACCTTTTTTTCGGCTTCTTCAACAGTCATACCATATTTCTCTTGGAGTTTTCCGATTAAAATATCTTTATCACCGTCAATAACATCTAAGTCATCATCAGTAAGTTTACCCCACTGTTTTTTAACATTTCCTTTTAATTGTTTCCAATTGCCTTTAAAAACATTTTTATCCATTAATTTATCCTCCTTAATTAGTATTATTTAAATATATTTTATCATTCACTTATTATTATACTATGGCGATTTTTTTAATTTTTTATGTAGAAATAATTCTATATAAAAGAATATACTTGGCATGAAATCAATGTTAAATTAATGTGAAATATTTGTGGAATTAGGTACTATATGAGTTTTTATCCATTCAGAAAGATATTTATACCAGTCATTCACTCAGATATAAGTTTTCAGATGGTAGATATGAATTATCTCGGTTAAACTATTTAGGAGTGTAATTAATGAAAAATAACATCATAAATTATAGGAATCGCTATGTTTATATTTGCTGAATGCAACAAAGTAGGTATTAATTCAAATTGAAAGATGAAATAGAAGAATAAAATAAAATAGGTCTTAAATTAATAGATATACTTAAGATGTTTTTACTCTTGAAATAAAAAGTTAAGAAGAATATAAAAATATAAGTCAGGCATAGTTTTAATAGATTCAACAATTTGATTTAAAAAAGGAATTCAATTATGCCTTTTAAAATACTCATTTTCGAGAAATCCTTTTATAAAGAATCCGTAAAAAAGAAATAGTTTTTTTGAAATCAAGAAAACTATAGACGTAATTAATAAGAAAAGGTATAATGTTTTAAAGAAGTAACAGTAAATATTTTCATTTTTAAGTTTCTAGATAAAGTTTGAAAAAGGCATATAATATTTATACTTAAACTATAATTAAACTATAGTTAAATGTAAAAAGGAGGAAATATGTATGGAAGCTAAAGTTGATCGTGATGCATGTATAGGATGTGGTCTTTGCGCAGAAATATGTCCAGAAGTATTCGAAATGGATGATGAACAAATAGCAATTGTAATTGAAAATCCAGTTCCACTAGACGCCGAAGATGAAGCTTTAGATGCTGAGGAGCAGTGTCCTACAGATGCAATAAGTATAGAAAATTAGTTTTAAAAAATTATTTCAAGTAAAATAGTAGGAGGAAATAAAGTATTATGAAAAGTTATGTATGTACTGTTTGTGGATATATTTACGATCCAGCTTTAGGAGATCCTGACAATGGTGTAGAGCCAGGCACAAGCTTTGAAGATGTTCCTGAAGATTGGGTTTGTCCATTATGCGGAGTGCCAAAAGAATTATTTGATCCAATAGATTAACTTAACTCTACTCTATAATAAGAATAGATACCTTCGCTCATGCCGCTGCTTAGCTTAAAAAAGCTTTGTAGCGGCATATTTTTTCACGCATTTTTATTTATAAAATTTAAAGCATAAGCTCATTCTAAGAAGATTTTCTTTGAAAAAATATGATATAATATTACTTTAAGGGGTGAAATAATGAGATATCTAATGGATTTAGATCCAGGTGCTGATGACGTCTTTGCAATGCTTATAGCTTTAAAAGAAAATTTGAATATTAAAGGGATAATAACAGTTTCAGGAAATGTTCCTATAAATAAGGTAACCTATAATGCCCTTGGACTACTAAAACTAGTTGGCAAAAATATTCCTGTCTGCAAGGGAAGTAGTAGTCCTATTGTTAAGGAAAGTTTTACTGCAAGTGATGTTCACGGTGATAGTGGAATAGGAGACTTAATATTACCCGATGGAAAAGAGAATCTAGTGCCAGATAATTTCATAGACTTTTATTTAAAAAAACTTTATGAAAGCGAGAGAAAAACTACAATTATTGCCTTGGGTCCTCTTACTAATATAGCGCTTCTTTATAAAACTCATCCTGAAGTAAAAGATAAGATTGAAGAAATAATATTTATGGGAGGCTCAATCTCCGAAGGGAACGTTACACCATATGCAGAGTTTAATGCTTATGTAGATCCTGAAAGCTATCAGATATTATTTGATTCAGGTATA
The DNA here is from genome assembly GCA_012512905.1 of Clostridium sp. Classification (GTDB taxonomy): domain Bacteria; phylum Bacillota; class Clostridia; order Clostridiales; family Clostridiaceae; genus JAAZDF01. The sequence continues at coordinate 5,324 of JAAZDF010000236.1, read as the reverse complement.
AAAATGGTTATGGTTGGGCTTGACGCTACTCATAAATCGTTGTTAAAAATTGATGAAATAGAAAATTTAGATTTATTTGGAGAAGTTGGGGTATTCACTAAAAAACTTTTAATTTGGTATTGTAAAAATGTTATGAAAACTTTTGGTTATCCGGGTTGTCATATGCATGACCCATCTACTATAATGTATATATTAAGACCAGATATATTTACATATTTTCATGCTAAGCTAGATATATCTACAAATAATGATATAACAAGGGCACATATAATGGTCGATAAGGAAAGTAATTCTAAAAATATTAAAATACTAAATTCACTTAATAATGAACTTTTCAAAGACGAATTCTTTAAAATACTAAAAAAATACAATAAATAGTCAGAAAAACATGAAATTAGTTGAGATAATAAATCTTATGTAAAGGAGAAAGCGAATGTCAACACATATTGGAGCAAAAAAAGGTGAAATAGCAGAAACAATATTACTTCCAGGAGATCCACTTAGAGCAAAATATATTGCAGAAACATTTTTAGAAGATGTTAAGCAGTATAATGAGGTTAGAGGAATGTATGGTTTTACAGGAACATATAAAGGGGTACCAGTTTCAGTTCAAGGTACAGGTATGGGAATTCCATCAATTTCTATTTATGTTCATGAATTAATTCACGACTATGGAGTAAAAAATCTAATGAGAGTAGGTAGTTGTGGAAGCATACAAGAACATGTTAAAGTCAGAGATGTTATTTTAGGAAGCTCTGCATCTACAAATTCATCAGTAAACAAGAATAGATTTAAAGGTTTAGACTATGCAGCAACTGCAGATTTTAATCTTTTATATACTGCATATAATATATCTAAAAAAATGGATGCTAATGTACATGTAGGAAATATTTTAACTTCAGATACATTTTATGATAAACAAGGTACTGCTATGATGTTTAAAGAAGCAGGAACACTGGGAGTGGAGATGGAGGCAGCTGCGCTATATACTGAAGCAGCACTGGCGGGCGTAAAAGCCTTAACTATATTAACTGTTTCTGACCATATACTTACTGGAGAAGAAACAACTGCAAAGGAAAGACAAACAACTTTTGATGATATGGTAAAAATTGCTTTAGAAACAGCAGTAGAAATTAACAAATAACAAATAACAAATATTAAAAAATAGGACAGAAGGGAAGTATATTAAGTTAATAGTATACTTTTCTTTTATTTAGGAAGTTTTGTTATAAATAGTGTAATAAAATTAATATAGTGAGGGAGATGAAATGTCAAAAGAAAAAGATGAAATTATTTTAAGAGGACTCAAAGAAAATAATTTGAAAAACATAGATCTCAATATAACAAAAGGTAAAATTAGTGTATTTACTGGGATTTCAGGCTCGGGAAAAAGTTCTGTAGCCTTTGATACTCTTGCCGCTGAAAGTAGAAGGCAGATGACTCTTAATTATCCTCTTTATGTGAGAAACCAAATGCCTAGATATGAAAGACCTCAGGCTGACCTTATGCAAAACCTAAGCCCTGTAGTTGTGGTAAAGCAAAGATCAGTAGGAGGGAATTCTAGATCAACTGTAGGGACCTATATGGATATATCACCCCTTATTAGATTGCTATTTTCAAGAATTGGAGATCCTTTAATAGGGAGTGCTACAGATTTTTCAAGGCAAAGTACTTTTGGTAAATGTCCAGAGTGTGGCGGTTTTGGTAAGGTAGTTACACCAGATGTAAATAAATTAGTGGATTTTGATAAATCCCTTAAAGACTATGCAGTTCAGTTTAAACCTTTATCTCCTTCGGGATGGCAGGGTCAATGGATGATGACCTGTGGACTTTGGGATCCTGATTTACCTATAAAAGACTACTCAAAAGAAGACAGAGATCTTTTTTTATACGGTCCACCTGGAGGAGGAACAGTTTATGCTCCATTTCACACAAAGGATGGTCCTCAAAATGCTAGATGGGATGGTTTGTTACCTAGATTTATACGTTTATATATAAATAGAGATATATCTAAGTTAAAGCAAGTATCTAAGGATGATGTTCTCGAAGTTTCTACAAATACATTGTGTCCGACTTGCAAAGGAACAGGCCTTAATCCTAAGGTATTAGAGTCTAAAATAAATGGCTTCAATATTTTAGAGTACCTGCAGCTGGAAATGACGGAAATTCTTACACAACTAAAAATTATAGAGAATCCTTTAGGGAAATCTATAGCAAATCAGATTATCCCGTCTATAAAGCAGCTTATTGATATTGGCCTGGGATATATAAGTTTATCCAGAAAAATGAACACATTATCTGGCGGTGAAGCTCAAAGAGTGAAGATAGCTCGTCATTTAACTAGTAGTTTAAATAATATGACTTATATTTTTGATGAACCTAGTGCAGGACTACATCCTGAAGAAGTTAATATGCTAATAAAGATGCTTGAGAGTATAAAAAATGAATATAACACTGTAGTTGTTATCGAACATGACATAGATGTGATAAAAGCAGCTGACGAAATTATAGAGATGGGCCCAGGGGCTGGAAGAAAAGGTGGAGAGGTTGTTTATCATGGAAAACCTAGTGGACTTAAAAACTCTGATAAAGCTTCTACGACACTAGAACATAGCTTAGATATAAATAAAAATCCACGAAAAGGTAAGAAGTATTTTAAAATACGTAATGCAAACTCTAATAATTTGAAAAATGTAAATATAGCTATACCAAAAAATGTATTGGTTTCAATCTGTGGTGTATCTGGTTCGGGTAAAAGTTCACTTATGCTCGACGCTTTTCTATATAAGTACCCAGAGACCATAACAGTAGACCAAGCAAGTATTGGGATTTCTAGCCGCTCAACTCTAGCTACTTATATGGGAATTATGGATGATATTAGAAATATTTTTGCTAAAGAAACAGGGCAAAGTGTTGGTTTATTCAGCTTTAACTCTACTGGTGCTTGCCCAATCTGTAAAGGGAAAGGAGTGACAAAACCTGATGTAGCTTTTGCTGACCCTGTTACAATTAAATGTGAAGCCTGTAATGGTACAAGATATTCAGATAAAGCTAGATCTTATTTCTTTAGAGATAAAAATATTGTAGAAATTTTAAGGTTAACTACTGATGAAGCTTTAGAGTATTTCAAAAAAGCTGAAATTATAAAAAAACTAGATACACTTAAAGATGTAGGCCTTGGATACTTAACCCTTGGTCAGACTACAAGTTCTTTAAGCGGAGGAGAAACTCAGCGCCTAAAACTTGCAAGTCAGCTAAAGAAAGAAGGGGCTATTTATCTTTTAGATGAGCCATCTCTAGGCCTTCATATGAAAGATAACTCAAAACTACTGGGTGTATTTCAAAACTTAGTAAATAAGGGCAACTCTGTTATTATAATTGAACATAATCTTGATTTTATTGCGGCAAGTGACTGGGTTATTGAACTTGGTCCAGAAGGCGGTAGAAGAGGGGGAAAAATTATATTTGAAGGAACTCCAAAAGATATGCTAATGGCAGAAACACTTAGTTCTAAGTGGCTAAAAAAGGGAGTTAAATAAAAATAATTAATATAAAAAGAAGGAGTTATACGATTTAAATATCATACAACTCCTTCTTTTTATATTTTATCTATTATCAAGAGAGAAAAGGGGACTGATAGCTTTTAATTATCATCTGTATTTTCATTGGCAAGAGGATTTAAATTTATAGCTTCACGCAGTCCCTCATCGTCAACATGAGTATAAATCTGAGTTGTTGATATATTTTCATGTCCTAGAATCATCTGGAGACTCCTAATATCAACTTTACCATGTTTATACATAAGTGTTGCAGCAGTATGGCGAAGTTTATGAGGACTATATTTGTCGGGATCTAGTCCAGCACTTATAACATGCTTTTTTACCATCATTTCAACAGTTCTTTGATTAATTGGACGTCTGTGAGTAGATAAAAATAGGAAATCTTCATATTTAGGAGGTACAGGCTTTTCTTTTCTAACTTTTAAATAGTCATTTATAGCTGTTAAACATGCATTATTAAGATATACGACTCTTTCTTTATTTCCCTTGCCTACAACAGTGAGCCTGTCATCGCTAATTTTACTGATTCTTATATCTACAAGCTCAGAAAGTCTTAAACCACAATTTAGAAATATTGTTAAAATAGCGTAATCTCTAAAATAATTGATATTTTCCTTATCCATTGATCTAAGAAGTTTAATACTTTCATCAAGTGTTAAATACTCAGGGTGCCGTTTGATAATTTTTGGACTTTCAAGTTCTGCAGTTGGATTATCTTTTATAACTCTTGCTTTAATTGTCAGATAATTAAAGAAGGTTTTAAGACAAGCAACTTTACGTGCGCGGGCATAGGTAGAATTATTTCTAGATCTGTCAGCATAAGATAAAAAAGCATACATTTCTGATAGGGTTATTTCTTTTAAGAAATTATCGTCAATATCGTGTATAAGAATTTCATCGAAAGGAATATCATTAGATACAAGTTTTCTATGTTTCTTTACAAATCTAAAAAATAGTCCAAGCTCATAAGCATATGCAGTTACAGTATTATCTGATTTTCCTTTGATCGTTGACGAGTAATTTAAAAAATCTAAAACTCGCTCCGGATAAATTTCATAATTAGTGTCATTTTCACTCATGTATTTACACATCCTAAATAGTCATTTTAATAGGGCGATTTTGCTTAAATTAGCGTTAAATCAGCTATTAATCATATATTATCACATTTACTTCGCGAAATCAACATTTAGCGAAGTAAATTATAAAGTCTTATATCCTCCCTTTTATAGCTAAAACTATGTTTGTCTGCTCTTTATATCAAAATAAATTATTTTAAAACTTCTATAGCCTAGTAATTGCCTATTTAAGAAATTTAAAATTTAAATATTTTGTTTAGAGCCTCCCTAGCTATTTGTTAGGATCAGCTTAGGGATCAACTTAGAAATAATAACAAATTAACCTGCAGTTTATCTTTCTTAGCTAGGTTATATTTTAAATCTTTTTACTTACCTTTATATATACAAGTCTCTTATTATTTTTTTAGAACCTTTTATATATAAGCTCTTATATTATTTTCTATTAAATTCTTACAAATTCTTGAAATATCAAAATTCTTTACCCTTGTCTCTAAAATTTATTATTATCCCTTTAGATTTATTATTTATAATTTCTGTTTGTTTTATACTTAAGTGGTAAATTAAAATAATCAGCGCATTGCCCTGCGCTGATTATAGTTACTCAAATATTAACTTATGATTATGTTACTAGCAAAAGCTTAACAAAGTTTTATATCCTTTACGGTTCTTCCCTATATAAGATAATTCC
>JAAZDF010000235.1 GCA_012512905.1 Clostridium sp. | reverse complement strand
TTAGTTGCTCCCATAGCTTCTGTACCTAACTGAGAAACAAAGTAACTATCTACAAAATTATATATACCAATTGTCAAAAGTCCAATTATAGTTGGAAGTCCTAAACTAAGTAAAGCCTGTTTAATATTTCCACTTCTCATTAATTCTAATCTTTTATTCATTGTACACCTCTTGATTTTTTTATTAACAATCTATCTAAATAACTATATAAGAAAGGTAGATTAAAATCAAGTTAGGAAGATAGACATAAAAAAGCAGCAGTGGATTAATCTACTGCTGCCTAACTATAAACTATTAATTATAAACTATCTTACTTATCCATTGGTTTACTGATAAACCACCAGTCTTTGTAGTCGACGTCTTTATTATCTTTCATTGTTTGACGACGTTCCTCAGCTAATGCTTCTGTTGTAGCTGGTGGAATTATAACATCATCACCTAATAATTCGTTATTAGGCCAGTTCTCTGGCATAGCTACTCCGTTTGCGCTTCCGTATTGTAATGCCTTTATTGTCCTTAAGATCTCTTTAACACTACGCCCTGCTTCTTGAGGGTAGTACATCATAGTTCTTAAAATGCCTTTGTCATCTACTATAAATACTGCACGTACAGTGTCAGTACCTTTTGCTTCATGGATCATACCTAGTTCATTGGAAACACGTCCTAATGAGTCAGCGATTATAGGGAAAGTTATTTCTTGATTCATATTTTCCTTAATCCATTCTGTCCACTTTAAGTGAGCTGTAACAGCGTCAACTGAAAGTCCAACTAATTCCGTGTTCATAGCCTTAAACTCATCATGAGCTGCAGCTAGTGCAACGAATTCAGTTGTACAAACTGGTGTAAAGTCTGCTGGATGACTGAAAAGTACAAACCATTGTCCTGCTAAATCATCTGGTAAAGTCATTTTTCCGTGAGTTGTTGTTACTTTTAATTCTGGTAATCTTCCACCTAACATAGGTAAAGTAGCTCTTTGTTCCATAAAATATCTCTCCTTTTAATTTTAAGTTTTATTTTCATCATAATAATTAACTAATTTTAATTTGATTTAAAACCAATTTTCTAATTAACAGTATAGCATCAAATGGATAATTAATCAAATGTTTTGACAATGTAACTATTACAACTTTGATATCACTACAATATTATTACCCATAGAAATTATATCTAAACCAAAAGAATTAAAAAGAAATAGATTTTTATATATGTTGTTGATTTAATATTGTGGGTAAAAGTAATTGGATTGGCAACCCCTTTTTAGACAAATTCATTCCGAACAGGAATATATCTTCTAAACATCATTTATGCTACTAGTTCTAAGTTCTCTCTATATCTATATTCTACTGGGGATATATAACCTAAAGAACCATGGATCCTTATATTGTTATACCAGTAAATATATTCTGCAAATAGATGGGATAGTGTCAATAAAGTGTTGGAAAAAACAATTGCTCTTCTTTTGCCTTCAGCCTTTAGAAAAACATCTCCGTATGAAATAACACAATCTGCTATTTTTTTATTCTAACTAACCCTACCAAGACCTGGATTAGTAGGGGTCTTTGTACTTCCTATTTCCTAGAATCCTGAAGCTCTAAGCGCTTTCTTTAGCCACTTTCCATCTGCTTTAGATAGATAGGGCATATCTATCATCTTATCAGGATCAATGCTTTTATAAGAGTTTTTACCTCTTGCTAAGACTCTTTTATCAAACTCAATTATTCTTTCCTCTTCTTTTCTTCGGACTCGATGGTAGCTATAATACTCTTTTAGATTACCACCACTTGCCTTATAGGCCCTCATCCTTGCCATTTCATCTGCTCCTACTACGCTCCATCCCATGGGCCTGGAGCTTAATCTAGCAGATAGTATATGGCTTACATGGCCTTCTGCGCTGCATTTATATTTCTCTTCTCCAAATAAATTGATGATACCCTCCCAGCAGTTTACCATCGTTCTTTTTGCCTTTCTCATGCTTTCTTTTTTGCTCAGAGAGGGAGTCTCCTTTATGGCTAAATTCATGAGTTCTATGGCAAATTCTTTCTTATTATTTCTGCAGAGGTCCCATAGAGGTTCTGCTATACACAGGGGTTCTTCCAGGTTTTCAAGATGGGTAGATAAGGTGTTTATATGTTTACTAAGGTGATAGTGGTCAAGAACATAGAGACTGTCTTTTATGAACTCTGTGCCCCTTCTTATCCAATTTGCCCCATCTCCTGCTATGTAGATCTTGTTTGCTTTTTCTAAATCATAGGCTCTGTAAAGGTAGGTAGCTACCTCTGTCCACATGTCTTCTGGATCCATTTCTCCGGTAAAATACCGTTTGTTTTTCAGCTCCACTCTGCCTTTACTTACCTGTACTCTATCATCATATACATAGATTAATTTCATTTTTTTGCCTTGTCCGTTTTGAAGTGCAACATGGTCTTCATCAGCTTCTATGTAGATGGTGTCTACTACCTTTTTCTTCTTCGTCTCCAGCTCTAAATTACCGATGGCCCCATTTTCTCTGATTATCTTTTTAACGCTTTCTCTTGTTATAGCCACTGGGCTGGATAGATTGGAGGCTTTTTGGTAGGAGAAATCAGCTGCCTTATCCAGTATTTCTCCTTTTAAATTTCCTTCTATTCTTTCATATTTGTGTATATCTAAGAGTTCATCCAGAATGTAGACATAGCTATTTTCTTCTATGTTTTTATAATAGGCTCTTTCAAAGGTAAATTCCCCAAACCTGGTCACTAAAGTTCTTTCCACACTGCTTTTATGCAGATGGTATCTTCCTTTTCTTTGGGGAGCTTGTTTAATCACATCATTTAGTTCTTCGGTGACGGCTAAAAGAGTCTTTATTCCAATGTCGTTGACCATTTCTCCCACGCTGTCTACCATCCGGTCTAGATTAAGATCACCTTCGAGTATTTTGATTACATTTTCTTCGATTTCACTCTTAACTTTTTCTGCGATTCGCTGTATAATATAATTCATAGAGAATTCCTCCTTTGTTTTTTGTTTTTCTCAAATTCATTATAACAAACGGAGAGCAATTCTCTATTTTATTTCTATATTTCTCCAACAATTATTTTACACTAACCTTGATACAGCACGAGAAAAAGTAAGACTAGACTATTGTTCATCAGGTGATGATTTTAAAGCGGCTTGTAGCCTACAGAACTTACTTGGAAGATTTGATAAAGAGATGAGCAAAAGAGCATGGGGCA
>JAAZDF010000234.1 GCA_012512905.1 Clostridium sp. | reverse complement strand
TAATAAGAGGTTAGTATGGCTAATAAAGTTAAAAGTTCTAAGTCTTATTTTCAACTAAATAAAACTGAGGGGAGCTTTAACTATAGAGCTCCTTTGATTGCTATTACTATTTTTTCAAGAGATTTAATAAGTCTTAAGGAAGAAATAGCTTATTTATCAGGTAAAAACTTTGATTTAATAGAAATTAGAGGGGATTATTTTATAGAGTCTTTTGGGAAAAGTCTAAAGGATAAAGATTTAGCTGCAAGCGATAAAAGCCTAAAAGAAAAAGACAAGAAGTTTAAAGAAGAATATTTTTTTGAAAATGACTTAGGCCACTATGTAGCCTTAAAAACTAGAGAGTTTATTTATATGATAAAAGAAACCTTTAAAGACAAAAAAATTATTTTCACACTAAGAAGTGCCAAGGAAGGCGGTTTTTTTAACGGAGATCATAGAAGCTACTTTAGAATCAATAGACTAGCTTTTTTAGAAGATATAGATTTTATAGATATAGAGTATCTTAGGTTAAAAGCCTTAAAAGAAAAGAGGATCAAAGATAAGCCTTTAGATAGCAGTGAAGACTTTGAAAGATTTTCAAGTATTAAAAGCGAAAAAAATAAAGATAAACCAGAACTGATAGTTTCCTACCATGATCTTTATAAATTATTAAACAAGAAAGAGATTATTTATCTTTATAAGGACATGGAGACCTACTCTCCAGATCTTATAAAAATTGTATATAAGTCTGAAAAAAATGATGATATTTATCCTATGTTTTATGCATCAAAGCTTTTTAAAGAGAAAAAAACCCCATACTCACTACTTAATATGGGAAAACTTGGATATGTATCAAGATACCTTGCTCCAGCTTTTGGAAGCTCCTTAGTTTTTGCTAAAGGATTTAAAGCTTCCGCAAAAGGACAAGTTGAAATAGGAAAATTAAATAAATTTTATAAATCATTTTTAGATAAAACTTAAACTAGGTTTAATTTTTCTTGTCTCTTTTAGAACTAGAAGTATTAGTAGTTTTATACTTATCATCTGAATTAGAAGTAGTTTTATCCTTATCTTCTATAGAAGTTTCCTCACGGACAAGTTTATCTTTTTCCTCAATGAGAATTCTTGCTTTAACAACTCTTTCTCTTTCTTTTTTTAATTTTTCTTGTCTCTCTTTTTTTGCTTTTATACTTGGTTTGTATACTTTATACAAAGCAGATATTGTAGAAGCATAGATACCAATACCAATTATAAGTGCTATAACATATTTTGTTTCCAAAGTATCACCTTCCCTTTAGAATATTATACCTAAATATAATTAAAAAAAAAGGGAGAAAAGTGAGAGAATTAATCAAAGGAGTGATTTTTTATGGAACCTTTAGCAAATAAGATAAGACCACAGTCTCTAGATGAAATAATAGGACAAAAGCATTTAATAGGACAAAACAGGGTTCTTAGAAATATGATTGAAAGTGGAAGGCTTATGAATATGATATTTTATGGGCCTCCTGGAACAGGTAAAACCACTGTTGCTAGAATAATTGCTAATTTAACAGATAGAAGATTTATAAGTTTAAATGGCTCTTTAGATTCTCTTAAAGATTTAAGAAGTGCTTTAGATGAGACAGAAACTTTAATGGGATACAAGGGTATTGTTATATATATTGATGAAATACATATGTTTAATAAAAGAAACCAGCAAATACTATTAGACTATATGGAAAGTGGTAGAATTGTTCTTATAGGCTCTACTACAGAAAACCCTCATTTTGCTGTTTTTAAGGCTCTTGTTTCAAGGGCAATTATACTGGAATTTAAAACTTTGGATTTACAAGATATCAAAGATGGTATTAATAGAAGTATAGAAATATATAAAGATTTAAATAATGTTGATGAAATAAAAGTAGATGATAGGGTTTTAAATTTTATATCAAGTAGAAGCGGTGGAGACCTTAGGAAAGCAATAAATTCCTTGGAACTTATCCTTATTTCAAAAGAAAAAGATAATTTAAAATCTATTGATATTAGTCTGGAAGATGCAGAGAACATTCTCCAAAGTAAAATTATAAATTTTGATACTGATGGAGATAGCCACTATGATCTTTTAAGTGCATTTCAAAAATCTATAAGAGGAAGCGATGAAAATGCAGCCCTTATATACCTAGCTTTACTTTTAAAAGGTGGGGATATTCAAAGTGTAATTAGAAGGCTACTTGTTATAACATCTGAGGACATAGGTCTGGCGAATCCTCAGGCGAGTATGATAGTTAAAGCCCTTACAGACTCAGCTCTTCAAATAGGTCTACCTGAAGCTAGAATACCCCTTGCTGAGGCTGTTATCTTTCTTGCAACTTGCCCTAAGTCAAATTCTGTTAT